>DIUK01000072.1 GCA_002422995.1 Rhodocyclaceae bacterium UBA6160 | reverse complement strand
ACCCTGCCTGAAAAACCCGGCAGCTATAAGCAATTTCTGACCTTGCTTGACCAACGCAATATCACCGAGTTCAACTATCGCTATCACCATACCGGACAAGCGCATGTATTTGTTGGCATGCAAGTGGCTAATGCAAAAGAGACCGGCAGTCTGGTTGCGCAACTGAAAAAGCAAGGCTATCCCGCGCTGGATTTAACCGATGATGAAATGGCCAAATTACACATTCGTCATTTAGTCGGCGGCCACGCGCCAAAGAACGAAGATAAAACCCAACAGGTGAATGAGCTGCTGTATCGCTTTGAGTTCCCCGAGCGCCCCGGCGCCTTGATGAATTTTTTGACCAAAATGAGCGCAGGCTGGAACATTAGCCTGTTCCATTATCGTAACCATGGCGCCGACACCGGCCGCGTGCTGGTCGGCATGCAGGTGCCCAGAGAAGACAGCAAAGCCTTTGCAGCCTTCCTAAAAAATCTGGATTATCAGTTTGTGGATGAAAGCAACAATCCGGCGTACAAACTGTTTCTCGGTTAAGCCTGATCAGGATTGCTTGACAGATGAGCGAGCATTTTAATTTCGACACGCCGGTTGAGCGCAACGGCACAGATTCCGAGAAATGGGCCAAGTACACCGCGCGCGACATTCTGCCGCTGTGGGTAGCGGATATGGATTTTGCCGCGCCGCCCGCCATCATCGACGCATTACAGTCCCGCATTGCGCACGGCGTGTTCGGCTACAACCAGCCGACATTAAGCCAGACACAAGCGGTGGTGGATTATCTGGCACGGCAGTTTGATTACACGATTGATCCTTCTTGGATCGTCTGGCTGCCCGGTTTGGTGTCCGGGCTTAACATTGCCTGCCGCGCGGCGGGCGCAGCAAGCGATGCGGCATTCACCGCCACGCCGATTTATCCGCCATTTCTCTCCGCGCCAAAAAATGCCGGGCGGCCGCTGGTCAGCGTGCCGCTGGTGCAAGAAAAAAATCGCTGGGTCTGGGATTTTGATGCGGTAGATGCTGCGCTAAAAAAGACCAAAACCAAACTCTTTTTACTTTGCCACCCCCACAACCCCACTGGCCGCGCTTGGGAAAAAAATGAGTTGCAAAAAATTGCACAGCTAGCGAAAAAGCATGATCTCATCATTTGCTCGGACGAAATCCACAATGGACTCATCCTTTCGCCGCACATATCACCGTATCATCAGCACCGACTTTTTGCCTCGCTTGATGAGGACATCGCCCAGCGCACCATCACGCTCATGGCTCCCTCCAAAACCTTCAATATCCCTGGCCTTGGGGCAGCTTTTGCACTTATTGCCAACCCGCAACTCAAAAAACAATTTACCGCCGCGATGGCGGGCATTGTGCCGCACACCAATCTACTCGGCATGGCTGCTCTGGAAGCGGCCTTCACTCAGTGTGACGCCTGGCATGCTGCCTTACTCGACTACCTGCGCAACAATGCACACAGGGTTGAACGCGCTATTGCCAACATTCCAGGTCTTGCCATGCATCCCGTCGAAGCAACTTACTTAGCCTGGATAGACGCACGTGAACTTGCCCGGCAGCGCGGCATCACCGACCCAGCTAAATACTTTGAAAATCACGGCCTGGGGTTATCAGATGGCGCAGCCTTTGGCGCCCCCGGATTTGTACGCCTCAACTTTGGCACACAGCAAACGATACTGGAAGAAGCACTGCGCCGACTACACGCAGCCTGCATTTGAGCCAAAGAAATACTGGCTAGGTCATTTGTCATTTGCCCCATCTTCGCCACGCCTGAAAATAAAACTGATTCAGTGTCTTTCAAATTGCATCACCCCTGACTCCGTTACTATTGCATCCAATGGCTCGTCATGTGCTTGCGGCAAGATGCTGGGTACGCGAGCAAGCTCGAACCCGACACCAATGGCCATGGGACATGGAACTAGCGTCGCTAAGGTACGGTCAAAAAAGCCGCCGCCATAACCTAACCGATAACCCATGGCATCAAATGCGACAAGAGGCAGCAGCACGATGTCAGGCGTTACCGCTTCACCGGTTGCAGGAATGGGAATTCCGTAGCGATCTTGCGACATAGGCATCCCTGGCTGCCAGGCGCGAAAAATCATGGCGGTATCAGGTGCAGTCACCACGGGCATGGCAGCTTTCCAGCCTTGTTGCAGCAAGCGTGTCACCAAGGGTTGCGCATCGAACTCATTTTTTATCGCTGTGCAAAAAGCAATCATCGGCAACGAAATCGCAGGATGCGTTTGCGGATAATTTGCTAAAAACAAGGTGAGACGCTGTTCAAGCGATTGGGCGCGTTGCGCATACTCTTCAGGCAAGAGGGCTGCACGCGCAGCCAGTTTTTCCCGCCGCAACGCAGCACGAAAAGCGGAAGAATCGACAGCCTCTTTAGTGAATGTGGAATCGTTAGACATGGTAAGGTAAAAGCATCAATGTAATACATACAACAACTCTTTAATGATGGCATGAAACACAAACACTTACACAGCTTATTAACTACGGTGACCGCTCGTCAAGAATACTCACGCCAACGAAAAGCCAAACGCCTGCAGTGTGGCTATATTTACCTGATCTTCAGCGTTATGGCAGGGACGGTATTGGCAGCACCCGCTGTTGATGCGATAGTCCCTGCCCCTGAAATTGTTCCGCAAACCACACAAACCGCACCGGATTTGGTGCCTGCAAAAGAAGCTGCACAAACAGTTGCACAAGCTATTCCGATGAAAACCAGTGATGCGCGGGCTTTTCTAGCCGTGCGTGATGCCGCGCGCAGCGGAAATATTGAACGGCTGACGCAAGCAGTCGCCGCGCTGCCGAAGGATGATTTGTTGCGCCCTTGGGCAGATTATTGGCTTTTGCAAAAACAACTGCTCATGGATGACGAACGCGGCGTTGCAGATTTCTTGCAAACGAATCAAGGAAGCTATCTGGCTAACAAGTTACGTGGCGAATGGCTGATGTTTTTAGGCAAGCAAGCGGACTGGTCACGCTATCGCGCAGAATATTCTTTACTCAGCCAACCGGATACCGCGCATATCTGTTATGCCGGGCAAGCCAACAACACACCGAACGTCGTGCGACCTTTCTGGCTTACAGATACCGACCTGCCCGCCGCATGCTTGCCGCTCGTGAATCAACTGATCAGTCTGGGCGAATTATCTACTGACGATGTTTGGCAGCGCATACGGCGTCTTTTGAGTGCAGGAAAAGTCGGCGCTGGCAAGACGGCGGCCGCTTATTTACCAACCGATGAAAGCTTCACACGCGGCAGCGTAGAAGCCGTTGCAGCCGATCCAGCGCGGTATTTGAATCGTCTGCTCACAGCAACCCCCAATCCACCCGAAGGATTAACCCGCCGAGAGCGCGAACTCACATTGTTTGCGTTACATGGCCTTGGTAAAAAAAATGTACTCGCGGCTGCCGGTTATTTGCATCGGGTCGCAGACACCTTACCCAAGGCAGATGCCCAATATGCCTGGGGCAAGCTTGCACGTCTGGCGGCTGGTCAGCATTTGCCCGAGGCCTTGGCTTGGTATGACTTGGCAAAAGATGCGCCCCTGGATGAAGATCAAATGGCCTGGCATGTGCGTGCGGCCTTGCGTGCAACCGATTGGCGACGCGTTGACCAAGTGATTAGCAATATGCCTTCTGCCTGGGCACAGCGACCAGAATGGATTTACTGGCAAGCTCGCGCGCTGCAGGTACTGGGCAAACCAGAACCGGCGAATGCACTGTTTTCTCGCCTTGCCGGGCAAACCAACTTTTACGGCCAGCTGGCTGCCGAAGCCTTGAACTGGACCATACGTCTCCCCCTGCAAGCCGCCCCACCGACCTCAGCCGAGAATGTTGTGGTCGAGGCCAAACCCGAACTGCAACGCGCCTTGGCACTCTTTCAACATGGCATGCGCGTTGAAGGTGTACGTGAATGGAATTGGGGGCTGTCCGGCATGTCCGACCGCCTTCTCCTCGCTGCGGCCTATTTAGCGCATCGCCAAGGCGTATGGGATAGAGCGATTTACAGCGCTGATCGCACGCAAGAAACTCACAACTTCAGCCTGCGCTACCTGGCACCTTATTTTGATCAAATTAGTCTGGAGACAACAAGGCAAAATATCGATGTCGCGTGGGTATATGGCTTAATGCGTCAGGAATCACGTTTTGTCACACAAGCTAATTCAGTCGTTGGTGCACAAGGCCTGATGCAAGTCATGCCCGCAACAGCACAATGGGTTGCGAAAAAAATCAATTTGACCACTTTTCACCCGCACCAAATTCGCGAGATAAACACCAATGTTTTGCTCGGCGTGACCTACTTGCGTCTAGTCAGTGAATCACTTGATAACTCACCTGTTCTAGCCTCTGCTGCCTACAACGCAGGCCCTGGCCGAGCGCGTCGCTGGCGTGGTACTCAGCCAATGGAAGGTGCGATTTATGCCGAGACGATTCCATTTTCAGAAACACGTGATTACGTCAAAAAAGTGATGAGCAACACCACGTATTACCATTTACTTTTCAATCACACGCCACAATCTCTCAAAGCACGGATAGGTATCGTTCTACCTCAAGGTGATAGTGTCACTTCAGCGGCGAAAAACCTGCCATGAAAAATATTCTAGTCGTCGGTGGCACTGGCTTCGTTGGCCAAGCGATTCTGAGTGAGCTAACCCGGCGGATGACCTTTGCCGCAACAGTGCCAACGCGTCGCCGCGAACACAACAAAGCCCTCACCGTGCTACCCCGCGTGAAAATAGTTGAAGCCGATGTGCATGACTCGTCCGCTCTTTCTCGACTCATGCCTGGCCATGATGCTGTCATCAACTTGGTGGGCATTTTGCACAGCAGAGAAGGCACCCCTTATGGCGCTGACTTTGCCCGCGCACATGTCGAATTAACGCAAAAAATCGTGGATGCCGCTCAATCTGTCGGCATTCAGCGGATAGTCCATGTATCTGCCCTGAAAGCCAGCCATGAGGCACCCTCTGCCTACCTGCGTTCAAAAGCCGCAGGTGAAGCTACCGTACAGGCTTCAGGCCTGGCTTGGACGATTTTTAGGCCTTCTGTTATTTTTGGCGAAGGGGATGCCTTTTTAAATCTCTTTGCGCGGCTGGCAAAAATTGCACCCTTTTTCCCACTCGCCGGCGCTAAAGCCCGATTTCAGCCGGTTTGGGTCAAGGATGTGGCAGCAAGCATCGTGGAAAGCCTCCTCTGTGAGGAAAGCATCGGCAAAACCTTCGATTTGTGCGGTCCCAAAATCTATACTCTGGCCGAGCTGGTCCATTACGCCAGCGCTACAGCAGGGCATCCGCGCCTGGTATTTGCCTTGCCTGACTGGCTGGCGTGGTGCCAAGCCTGGCTAATGGAATGGCTGCCCAACCCACCCATGACGCGGGACAATCTGCGCTCAATGCAGGAAGACAGTATCTGCGCCGATTGTCCAGGCTTGCCGTTCAGCCAAACAGCGACGCCGCTCGAAGCGGTTGCACCCCATTATCTCAAGCAAGGCAGCCAATGAAAATTTATGCCGTAGGTGGCGCTGTGCGCGACGAATTGCTCGGTCTACCAGTGAAAGACCGTGACTGGGTGGTCGTCGGCGCGACGCCGGACGTCATGCTCGCCCAGGGTTTTACGCCAGTGGGCAAAGACTTTCCGGTGTTCCTGCATCCCCAGACGCATGAAGAATATGCGCTCGCGCGCAGCGAACGAAAAACCGCGCCGGGTTATGCGGGCTTTGTTTTCCACACCACGCCCGAGGTGACGCTGGAAGAAGATTTGCGCCGCCGCGACCTGACCATCAATGCGATTGCGCAAGCCGAAAATGGCGAGCTGATCGACCCTTATGGCGGCCGCGCCGATCTGGCCGCGCGCGTGCTGCGCCATGTCTCGCCGGCCTTTGCCGAAGACCCGGTGCGCATCCTGCGCGTGGCGCGGTTTGCCGCGCGCTTTGCGGATTTCAGCGTAGCGCCGGAAACCATGGAACTGATGCGGCAAATGGTGGCCAGCGGTGAGGCGGATGCGCTAGTGGCCGAACGCGTGTGGCAGGAATTGGCGCGCGGGCTGATGGAAGTGACCCCCTCGCGCATGTTCGCGGTGCTGCGCGAATGCGGCGCGCTGCGCAAGCTGCTGCCGGAACTCGATGCGTTGTGGGGGATCCCGCAACGCGCCGACTACCATCCTGAAATCGACACCGGGGTGCATGTGATGCTGGTCATCGACATGGCTGCGCAACTTGCCGCACCCTTGCCCGCGCGCTTTGCCGCGCTGGTACACGACCTGGGCAAAGGCCTGACGCCAGCCGACATATTGCCGCGTCATTACGGCCATGAACACAAGAGCGTAGAGCTACTGGATGCCATTTGCATCCGGCTGCGCGTGCCGGCCGATTGCCGCGATGTGGCGCGGCTGGCGGCGCGCTTTCATGGCGATATGCACCGGGTGGCCGAACTGCGCCCGGAAACCGTGCTGCGCGTGCTGGAGCGTTGCGATGCCCTGCGCCGCCCGGAACGCTTCGAACTCGTGCTGCTGGCCTGCGAAGCCGATTATCGTGGCAGGCTGGGTTGGCAAGAGCGCCCCTACCCACCTGCCGATGTATGGCGTCACGCGCTGACCGCAATACAATCAGTGGATGCCGGCAAGATCGCCCAAGGCATGCCAAACGATGACGCTGACCGAGAGAAAACCGCGCGGGGAGACGTCGAAACGATCAGCATAAATCCATCACCAGACGCCGGCTCACCTTTTGTAAAACATCAGAATTTGATTGCCCAACGCATCCGTATTGCCCGTATCAAAGCACTGGAACAGCTTCTCCAGCCTGCTAGCTGAAAAGCACGCCGCAAGAATTTAAGCGCGCTGATTTTCTGTTCGCCACGCGGCAAGCGCTGGGTGGATGGCCCTTAAATCGCTCATCAGCGTAATGCCAGCGATCGATGTGCGGCCTGCAACGCCTGCGCCACCAGCCCATAGTGCAATGTTAACGGGAAGTTGCGCGCGCAATTCAAGCAAACAGTCGTGGATGTGACGCCATGAATAAGCAGCAGAAAATGAAAGGGCCACAATATCCATCGCTTTATGCTTTGCAGCAAGCACGATATCGGCCACCGGCGTTTGCACCCCCATGGAAATACAAGTGGCGCCATCCACCGCGAGGCATATTTCCGCCATCAGCAAGCCAAGGCCATGCTGTTCATTTTTTACTGTTGTCAGCAGCACTCTCGGCAATGACTGCGTCAGGCTCAGGCTCTGCAATGTGGTTCTCAAGACATTCTGTACGACCTCGGTGTAGACATGCTCTTCAAAAACCGCCAGCTCACCCCGCAGCCAGGCATTGCCAACACGGACATTCAGCGATGGCAGAACATCCAGAACAAAGCCCATCGGCCCTGACTGCGCCATGCGCTGTGCCAAAGTTGTACGCAGCAGTGAAATATCGTGACTTTTCAATAATGGAATGATCCAATCCGTTGCGCTGTTAGCTATTGAGCCACTGACCGCATCGTTAGCGGAAGATTTGCCTTTGCTCTTACCCCCGGTCTGTCCTGCCGCTTGGCGTATCACCAAAGCCGACTTTTTGTCTATTGGGTGCGGTTGAGAGTCGTTTTCAATCGACTGCCCCAGCAAAACATCCAATTGCTCCAGAGGGAGCGACAATAGTTTCCCCGGCCGAAAACCCTGATCGAGCAAACGCTTGATCAGGCGCAACCGCGCCACTTGCTGCATGGGATACATGCGCTCGCCATGGGTATCGCGGAATGGTTGAGGGAAACCGTAACGCCGCTCCCAAACCCGCAGGGTATCTTTCCCAATCCCCGTATCACGCTCAACAGCGGTGATACCCACACGATGGGCAACTACATCAGGCATGGAGTCAACAGACCGGCTGCCACCTGCAGGCGGTGCCAGGCTTGAATCCAAAATCGATTTATCTTTCACGATGAATTTGCCACTCCCATTTGTTTTTTCGATAGTTTGTCCATGACATTTTTCGATAAAAAAGATTCTAATGCCAATTAAAGACTAATTAATTTTATTTTGTCCTAGACAAAATAAAATTATCATGATAATTTCTTAACCGACAGCAGATTAAGCCGCTTTATTCTCAGTGATCTGCTTTTTGCACAATCATTTACGGTTGTATCTCTTAAGAACATTATGAAAATTGCAGTCGTTGGCGGTGGCATTTCAGGTTTGGCGGCCGCATGGCTGTTGAACAAAAAACATCAGGTCACGTTGTTTGAGGCAGCCGATTATGTGGGCGGCCACACTCACACAGTTGACATCACAGTGGAAGGCAAAACCTTTCCAGTTGATACGGGTTTTTTGGTTTTCAATCACCAAACCTATCCTCAATTGACGGCACTTTTCCGAATGCTGAACATTGAAACTATGGCAAGCGATATGTCCTTTTCGGTCAGCCTCGAAAATCCAGCCATTGAATGGGCTGGAAACAATCTAGCCACGCTGTTCGCGCAAAAATCGAATTTGTTACGTCCTGGTTTCTGGCGAATGCTGCGGGACATCCTGCGGTTCAACAAGGAAACAAATGCGCTCCTTAGCAGTGACATTTCTCTGGGTGCCTACCTGTTCAAAAACGGTTACAGCAAGGAATTCAGTGAGTGGTATCTGCTTCCTATGGCAGCGGCCATCTGGTCTTGTCCAACAGAAACGATGTTGCAATATCCTTTGACCAGCTTTGTGCACTTCGCGCGCAATCACGGTCTGCTGCAAATTTTTAACCGCCCGCAATGGCTGACAGTCCGGCACGGCGGTCGCGAGTATGTCAAACGCATGGTTGCTGCGTTACCCGATGTTCGTCTTCACACCCGCGTTGATGCTATTACACCGGCGTCGCAAGGCAACACCTTGCGATTTACAAAGCAAACCGGGGGAATGCCAGTTGTTGATGATGAGACTTTTGATGAAGTGATTTTTGCCTGCCACAGTGACCAGACCCTCTCCATTCTTGATGAAGCTAGCGCACCAGAAGAAGCCCGCAAATTAAGGGCCATACCTTATCAGCCCAACAAGGTCTTTCTTCACAC
>DIUK01000030.1 GCA_002422995.1 Rhodocyclaceae bacterium UBA6160 | reverse complement strand
CCGCTTCTTCTGCGACAAAGCGCAGCCGGTCAAAGTTCATATTGGCGCCGCAGGCGACGGCGACAAAGGTCGCGCCGCGCGATTTTTTGCGGGCCGCCCAGGCCTTGGCACCGGCAATCGCCAGCGCGCCCGCGGGCTCGAGGATGGCGCGGGTATCTTCAAACACATCCTTGATCGCCGCGCAGATGGCGTCGGTGTCAACAAGGATCATTTCATCGACATATTGCTGGCACAAACGAAAGGTTTCTTCGCCCACATATTTGACGGCCGCGCCATCGGCGAACAAGCCAACCGTTTCCAGGCGCACGCGTTTTTTCGCGGCAAGGGATTGCGTCATTGCATCTGCATCGATCGCTTCTACGCCAATGATTTTGATCTCGGGACGCAGCTGTTTGATATACGCAGCAATCCCGGCAATCAAGCCGCCGCCGCCCACACAGCAAAACACGGCGTCAATAGTATCCGGATGCTGGCGCAGAATTTCCATGCCGATGGTGCCTTGTCCGGCAATGACATCGGGATCATCAAATGGATGCACAAAGGTGAGTTTGTGCTTTTTTTCCAGCGTGAGCGCATGCGCGTAAGCCGCGTCGTAGGAGTCACCCGCCAGGACAACTTCGCTCCCTCGGTTTTTTACCGCTTCAATTTTGATTTGCGGCGTGGTGGTTGGCATCACAACCACGGCGCGAATACCCAGCCTTTTCGCCGACAATGCGACGCCCTGCGCATGATTGCCAGCGGACGCGCAAATTACGCCATGCTTTCTTTGGGAGGGCGTTAAGTGAGCCATTTTGTTATATGCGCCGCGCAGCTTGAAGCTGAACACAGGCTGCATGTCTTCGCGCTTTAGCAGAATCTGATTATTGGTGCGCGCAGATAAATTGGTTGCTAATTCCAGCGGGGTTTCTATGGCTACGTCATAGACGCGGGCATTGAGAATTTTTTTCAGGTAATCCATAGTCAAGAGAGTTCCGGGCGTTCGATCAAGCAAACGTAAAGGGTAACATGCGGCATGGATTTTTCATTCACTTCTGATACCGGGTTGGCCGGTCTTTTTATTGCCTCATTTTTGTCTGCCACCATTTTGCCTGGCGGCTCGGAGCTGGCCTTGCTGGCGATGATTAAAGCCTATCCAACGCAAACGGGGGAAGCATTTTTACTTGCAACGCTAGGCAATACCTTAGGCGGAATGGTGACTTACTGGATGGCGCGCGTTTTGCCGCAACCCAAGGATCAGCGGCGTCTGACATTAGCGCAACATTGGGGTGCGCCGGTGTTGTTGTTGGCCTGGGCACCAGTCATTGGCGATGCCTTGTGTGCGGCGGCAGGCTGGCTGCGCCTGCCTTGGTTAGCGAGCGCTATGTGGATGGCCGTGGGCAAGGCGACTCGTTATGGCGTGGTGATTGCGGGTGCTGGTTTGTGGTTTTAGGCCAAAAGTTGGCGCTGTTGAGACTACCGGTGAGACACCTGCATCGCAAGAAGGAGTACGCAAGCGTCCTGCCTGCTTCGCTGTGGAGAGCTACAAGGCGGGAGGGTAAAAAACGTTCTCCTCGCCATGGTGAATAGTGAGACGGCAGAAATCAGGAACCTAGCGGGAGTCAAGCTGAAGTAGAAATTAAGCGATTCATGGGAGTATTCATAGGACTTTGCTGTTGCAAATGGCAAAAACTGCAAAGCGGCATGCTAATCGCGCAAATCGCGGCCGGTGAGTTTCAGAAAAACATCTTCCAGGCTGGCAGGCCGGTGGAGTGTGCGTAGAGCGGGCTGTGTGGCTAAGTGTGCTAGCAATGCGGTGGGATCAGTCACGTAGCAAAAAGCAGTTTCACCGCTGACTTCGACGCGAGAAGAAAAGTCTGGGGCGTGTGCAACTGCCCAGCCGGCTGCATCCTCGCCGTACACCTCTACCACTTGTGAGGCAATGTGTTCGCGAATCAAGGCTTGTGGCGCGCCCTCGGTGATTAACCGGCCATGATCAATAATGGCCAGTCGGTCGCACAGACGCTCGGCTTCATCCATGAAATGTGTGGTGAGCAAAATTGTTTTACCTTGTGCAAGCAGTTGCTTTAATCGCTGCCAGATCAAATGTCGAGCTTGCGGGTCAAGTCCTGTGGTGGGTTCATCCAAAACCAGCAGGTCCGGATCTTGAATCAAGGCGCGAGCGAGCGTCAAGCGACGTTTCATGCCACCTGAGAGCGTACGAATCGGTGCATTCTCCTTGCCGGCCAAGCCAGCAAAATCCAGTAACAAAGGAATTTTTGGGTGCAGCTCGGCATCTTTTAATCCAAAGTAGCGGCCATAGACGAGCAAATTTTCAGCGGCGGTAAAGTCTGGATCGAGGTTGTCAAATTGAGGTACGACGCCAACGCGCATGCGTGCTGCGCGTGCGTGCTCTGGCACAGACAAGCCATGCAAATAAATTTCGCCTGCGTCAGGCGTGGTCATTCCCAGGCAGCAGCGTAAGGTGGTTGTTTTTCCTGCGCCGTTTGGCCCTAAAAGGCCATAACACTCGCCAGGTTGGAGCGTGAAACTCAAGCCATTGACAACCGTTTTGTCTGCATAGAATTTATGCAGTTGGTGCACATGTAAAGGCGAAGTGACTGTGGTGTTCACTCAGATGGTGGCCAGGCGCGGCGGATGATGTCTTGCAGGATGTGTAGTCGACGGTGAAAAAAATGATCCGCGCCAGGAATGACGACGACCGGCAAATCAAGGGGCTCAGCCCAGGCAAGCACATTGGGCAAGGGTACAGTAGTGTCTTGTGCGCCGTGGATAACCAGTGTGCCTGCGGGCACGGCTTCAGTTGAGTAACTGCGTGCGCCTTCGATAAAGCCTGCTGCAGTTCCAACCAGCACCAGCCAGCGTGCAGGATCTTGCTCATTGGCTAGTACCTTGGCTACACGGGTGATGACAAATGCGCCGAATGAAAATCCGGCCAATGTCACAGGCAAGTCGCCCCATTGCTGTTTTGCCCAGGCAAGCACGGCGAGTAAATCGGTGGTTTCCTTGTCGCCATGATCATGCACCCCTTCTGAGCCACCAACGCCACGAAAACTAGGGCGTAGCACTACGCAGTTGTATTGACGAAATGATCGCGACAACGTGGTGACGACTTTGTTGTCGGCTGTGCCACCAAAGAGCGGGTGTGGGTGACCAATGAGGGCGATGCCTTTGGGTGCCTCCTCGGCAGGCAGGTCAACAGCGAGTTCAATTTTCCCGTTAGGGCCATCGATAAGATGGATTTTTTTCACTGGCTGTACCATGGTCAAACTTTCAAGCGTTCGACAATCTGGCCTTGGATAAGATGTTGATCGATAATCTCGTCAATATCTTCTTTGTCTATATAGGTGTACCAGACCGCTTCAGGATAGACCACCATGACAGGACCCAGCTCGCAGCGATCAAGACAACCGGCGGTATTGATACGCGTTGTACCTGGCAGTTTGTCTTGCAAGGCTTTGACGCGATCTTTGGCATAACTACGCAACTCCGATGCACCTAGTGCGTTGCAGCAGGATTCACCGGCTGCGCGTTGGTTGGTGCAAAAAAAGATATGACGCTGAAAATGACTCATATAGCCACTCCAAAATAAACAAGGCCACACGACACATGGAATACGATGATTTTATGTGTGAATGTGCGCCAAAAATTAAGTAAATCATGAGGGCATGACTGGCCGCGCGAAAGTGCTGATCCCCTATTTTTCATACAACCGTGATTGGGTCATGCGAGATAGGGAGGTCAGTTTCCCTTCCCGGCAGCGCGGCGCGCTGCAATGCAGACAGGCCATTCACAATTTTGGTTTTTAGCATAAGTAATGTATGGCACAGCGCTTGAGCTTCTGCTTGTTGATTGGTGCTAAGGAGCTGAATGATTTGTGTGCCAGTTTGGTGTACTTCTGCATGGATAGCTTCAAGCGAGGTAAATTCGGCCAAGTGTCCATAGCGTGCTTTACCATGGCTGTAATACCACTGGCCAAAACGACATAGATGATGATCGGTGAGCTGTTCGCGGGGTAGGGTTAAAGTGGTTTTGTGCGCTACGACGTCAAGTATCTGCTTGATCCAGGCAAGATGGTCTTGCTCGGCCATCAGTAGTGGAAAGTCACGGGTATCCCATTTTTTCTCTCCAGCCCATTGACGCCACTTCGGATCAGGTTTGAATTGCGCTGCCCAGTCCAGTACGTGAGCGGCAGGCATAGGACGAGCAATGCCATAGCCCTGACCAATATCGCAGCCTAAGCGCATCAGCATCACGCCGTGTTCTGCCGTTTCTACGCCCTCGGCGATAACATGCCGATTAAATGTCGAGGCTAGATTGATAACAGCTTCTATCACAGCTAAGTCGTCATTATCATCCAGCATGTCACGTACAAAAGTCTGGTCAATTTTGAGCGTATTTGCTGGCAGGCGCTTGAGGTAACTCAGTGAAGAATAACCTGTTCCAAAGTCATCCAATGAAAATTGGATGCCCAGAGTCTGGCAGGATTGAATCAATTGTTGTACATGCTGGATGTCAATTACGGCAATAGATTCGAGAATCTCGATTTCAAGATGTTGCGGTGATGATTCTGGATAGCGAGCCAGCAGTGTTTTTAAGCGGTCAAAAAAGTCTGGTAATTGAAGGTGACGGGCGGCAATGTTTACGCTGATAGGCCAATTTTTTCCTGCCGCTGACCATATGATATTTTGTTTTAAGGCTTGCTCGATTACCCACTCACCGATATCAATAATCAGGTCGTGCTGCTCGGCAAGTGGTAAAAACTCCATCGGAGGGACAAGGCCCTGCTCAGGGTGTTGCCAGCGTAGCAAGGCTTCCATGCCAACAATTTTGCCACTGCGCATATTCACTTTAGGTTGATAGTACAGGCATAGCTCATTTTTCAGGAGCGCTTCATGAATCCGGGCCAGGGTGCGATGTGATGTTTGCGTTTCTCTATCGTGCTCGGCATCAAACCACTGCACCCGATTCCGGCCTGCTTGCTTGGCCATGTACATTGCCTGGTCAGCGTGCCGTTGCAAGGTATCTGCATCGACATCATCCAGCGGGTAAATGGCTACGCCAATACTGCCAGATAGCGTCAGTGGTTTTCCTTCAATCAGGTAAGGTGCAGAAAGTGTCGTCATGATGCGAGTGATCGCAACTTCAATCTGTGGCGTCTCGGTAAAGTCACTTAGCAACAGGACAAACTCATCTCCACCCAAACGGGCAACGGTATCTTCTCCACGCACGGATTGGTTGAGCCGATGGGCAATTTCGATCAGCAGCTTATCGCCAGTTGCGTGCCCATATTGATCGTTGATTGGCTTGAATCCATCAATATCCACCATGCATACAGCCAATAATTTTTTCTGTCGCTGTGCCGTAGCAATTGCACGCGCAAATCGGTCGGCTAGCAGTGCGCGATTGGGTAAGCCGGTGAGCGTATCGTGCCCGGCTTGCCAACGCATATTTTTCATTAACTCATGCTTTTCAGATACATCGTGAAATACCAAAACGCAGCCAAGTAGAGAACCATCAGGCAGAATGATAGGTGCTGCGGAATCCTCAATGGGGTACTCCGCACCGTCTTTTGCAATCAGCACCGTGTGATTGGCTAGGTTGACTTTTTTGCCATGAGACAAAACCTCATCAACAGGGCTGGGAACCTTGTTACGGGTTGTCTCATTGATGATGTGAAAAACCTCAGTAACTGGTTGGCCGAATGCTTTTTCGAGGGTCCAGCCAGTTAATTGGCTGGCAACATTATTTATGAAAGTAATGTGTCCGGCAGAATCTGTGGTAATTACTGCGTCACCAATTGAGGCTAAGGTGATTTCTGCACGCTCTTTTTCAGCCAGCAAGTCTGCTGCGAGACGCTTCTGTTCTGTCAGATCGCGGATATGTGCGTGGATTATCTGATTGTTATGTACGTCATAGTTATTTATTAGTGTCAGTGTGATTTCTGTTGAGATAACCGTGCCATCACAGCATTGCATTTGCCATTCAAAATGTTGTGTGCCCTGTTGAAGTACAAGCTTAATCAGCTCATGCCCCATTTCAACGGAATTTTGGCCGTTTGGCTGGATTGGCAAGGCCATTTCCAAGGGGGTTTTGCCAACCATGGAGCCTTTGTCGGGATAACGAAAAATAGCTACCGCTGCTTGATTTACCTCAAGAATTTGGCCGTGAAGCGAGATTAGAAGAATAGGGGAGGATGCATCTTCAAAAACCCGACGAAATGAATCGGTATCGGCTATGAGTTGTTTCTGTATTTGTTTTTTCTCTTCAATATTGCGCCAATGCATGTGGGCTATTTGTTGGTCATTGATAGTGATGAAGGTAGCTGTGACCTCAACTTCAAAAGTCATCCCATCAAGGCGTTGGTGAATACACTCAAAGCGCAGATAGCCTGCTGCCTTTGCCTGAGTTTCAATGTCCGTGAGCAAAGCCGCTGATGTACGGCCGTTTGGCTGCTCGGCCGGCGTGATATCCAGTAGCGTAAGCGTTTGAAACTTTGTCTTCTCAGAAATGCCAAGTAGTTCTTGACATGCCTGATTTCCGTCGATTAATTGCCAGGTCTCTACGTCAACCAGCAGAATAGGATCACGTGCTTCGTTATAAATTCGTCTGAAAAAAGCGCTGTTATTGAGTATTTGATCAGGTAGTGAATTCATAATAAAACAGTTCCTGGTGTTATTTGGTTGCTGGCAGCGCCGCTATTTTGTGATGCAGGCGTAGTTACATTGCCGTGTTAGCATTTTATCGGTAGGTCGAGCGACTAATTTTTTTAAAAAAATAGTCAGTTTGTGCGGGTAACGAATCTTTTAAGGGGAGTGTTTCTCCATCTAGCCTTAAGAATTTGCAATGCAAATGAAAAACGCCGATCATCATTGATTGGCGTGAAAGAGATGAAGCAAGAGAGTACTTTGGTATTTACTTCGCCAAGCAGTTTTTCATGAAGACTTTGCGCTCGTCGCCTGTTTTGCCTTGGGCTTCTTTGTTGCAGCTGACCATTTTGTTCTGTTGTGATGTTTTCCCTGTTTTTTCACTAGCGCTATTGGAGTTATTGTCCGCACATTTTTTTATGAAAGCGGCTTTGGCTGCACCGGATAGTGGTTTGCCTGTTTTGCTGATAGCTTTTTCTGCGCAGTCATTTGCAGTGGTTGTCGATTGTGCAATCGCTATATGAGAAAAAATAAATGATGCCAAAATGATGAAAAAGCGATGAGTCATGGCGATCTCCTTTAACTTATGAATAAAAATAAGGAATAAAGTTAGGCATGTAAAAACTGCTGAAAAACTTCTTTTAAGCTTAAATGAATGTGAGAGGCGATAATTTTGCATTGCATCAATTTGCATAATATTCCATTATCATCAGAGCAGGTTTTCGTTGTTGTCGCGTAATGCATTTTCTTGACGATCGAGAAATTCTTGCATGCTGTTGATACCACGTAAACCCAAAATGGTGACACGGACAGCGGCTTCTAGCAGTACAGCAAGATTTCGACCTGCGGCAATGGGTAAGGTGACACGGTGTACAGGTACACCCAAAATAGTTTCGTTTTGTGCGTCAAGTGGCAGGCGGGCGGCCTCAGGAACGCCACGCGCAGGTTTTTGCAGGTGCACAATGAGTTTTAAACGCATTTTTCGGCGGCAAGCCGTTTCACCAAATACCGTACGGATATTGATGAGACCGAGTCCTCGCACTTCGAGAAAGTCGCGCAGCATATCGGGGCAGCGACCTTCGAGTACGTCTAAGCCAATACGGGATACATCGACGACATCGTCTGCAACCAAGCCATGACCTCGTGAAATGAGTTCCAAGGCGAGCTCGCTTTTACCAGCGCCTGAGTCACCTGTGATGAGTACGCCCATACCGAGTACATCCATGAGCACACCATGCAAAGCCACTGTTTCGGCAAGACGCCGTGCGACAAAGTTTCGTAATGTGTCGATGACATAAGCGGCGGGTAAGGGCGTTTTAAGCAGCGGGGTATCCGTCAGCTCGCAATCGTGCCGGATGTCGTCGGATACCTCGAGCCCATCGGTCACAATTAATACAGGCGGTTGAGCGCCGTAAATTGTTTGCATGTGGCGCTTTACTTTTTCAGGGGCTTGCCGGGCTGCCCATGCCAGTTCAGGGGCGCTGATCACTTGTAGTCGGCTCGGGTGCATCAGGTTCAAGTGGCCAACCAAGTCTGCTGGTGCGACGAAGTCTTCTTTTGCTGAAATTACTCGAGTCAGCGGGCCGCTGACCCAAGAGAGCTGCAAGCGCTCACGATTGTGTTCAAAAAGCTGCGAAACAATAAGCTGGCGTTCCATTAAAGAGTCTTCCAGCCAATAAACAATTGATGGATGGTAGCTGCGTCGGGGGCTTGCGCTAGTTGATCTCTAAAGCTGCGGTCAGAAAAAAGCTGCGCTAACTCAGATAATAATTGTAAATGTTGTTCGTTTGCTGCTTCTGGTACGAGAAGTACAAAAATATGGCTGACAGGTTGGCCATCCGGTGCTTCAAATGGCACCGGGGTTACCAATCTAAAGAATGCGCCTATTGGTTTCTTCAGGCCTTTAATCCGCCCGTGAGGAATGGCAATTCCTTGCCCTAGGCCAGTGGACCCGAGTTTCTCACGTGCAAAAAGTGCATCGTATACAACGCTGCGAGCAATGCCTTGATGGTTTTCAAAGAGAATGCCTGCATCTTCAAAAACCCGTTTTTTGCTGCTGGCCTCTAGCGCAGAAACAACATGGTTTATTGGCAATAGGTTAGTAATGCGGTTCATTAAAAATAGCGACTTAGTGAAATATTTTTGGGGCGTGCTGGTTATTTTATTTTCTAGCACTGTCCCATTGTGCTGTGTTTTTCGCACCGTGGGGCAGTGCAGGGGATAGGGTTTTAGACGTTATCAACATCGAGTTGTTTGTCACGATGGTGAGTGGTAATTTTCTCTTTGTGTTTGAGGATCTGCCGATCAAGTTTGTCCGCAAGTAAATCAATCGCTGCATATAAATCTGCATGTGTGGCATCCGCATAAATATCTTTGCCTTTGACATGCAATGTAACCTCAGCTTTTTGTTCCAGCTTATCAACGGAAAGGATGACATGGGTACTGGTGACTTGGTCAAAATGACGCGATACGCGATTAAGCTTCAGGGTGACATGCTCGCGCAATGCGGGGGTGATTTCTACATGATGGCCGGTAAGATTGAGGTTCATATCAGTTCCTTTGCATGAGTTACTCAGAGACTTTTTCTGAGATTGACGGGCGGGATATGCAATAGTTCGCGGTACTTTGCGACAGTGCGGCGTGCTACTACAATTCCCTGCTCGCCGAGGATATCTGCAAGACGGGCGTCTGAGAGAGGTTTTTTCCCGTTCTCAGCGCTGACCAGTTGTTTGATCAGTGCTCGTATTGCAGTACTTGACGCCGCGCCACCTGAATCTGTAGCGACGTGGCTGCCAAAAAAATATTTCAGCTCGAACACCCCGCGAGGACTAGCCAGAAACTTTTGCGTGGTGACGCGTGAAATAGTGGATTCGTGCAGGTTTACTGCTTCAGCAATTTCGCGCAAGACCAATGGGCGCATAGCGACGGGCCCATGGTCGAAAAAAGCACGTTGCCGGTCAACAATGGCTTGTGAAACGCGCAAGATGGTATCAAACCGTTGCTGGATATTTTTAATGAGCCACTTTGCTTCTTGTAACTGTGTAGATAGCCCGGCGGTGTTGCCGGTTTGATTGCCACCGCGCAAAATATCTGCATAAAGCTTATTAATACGCAAGCGTGGCATGGCTTCATTATTGAGCGTTACAACCCAGTTATTGCGTATTTTTTTTACGCTAACGTCCGGCGTGACATAACGTGTTTCAGCTGATGAATACTGCGACCCAGGATGAGGGTTAAGTGCGCAAATAATTTCTTGAGCGCAACGTAGGTCAGAATCTGAACAGCGTAATTGTTTTTTGATGCGCGCAAAATCATGGGCTGCCAAATGTTCTAAATGATTTTCAACCACAGCCATGGCTAAAGCGAGTTCTGGTGACGCGTGCTGATTTTTGAGTTGCAAGGTTAGACATTCTTTAAGGTTTCTTGCCCCGATGCCTGGCGGATCAAAATTCTGTAAATGACCGAGTGCTTGAACTAACTCATTGCGTAGAGAATCGCGCTCTGTATCATTTTCCGCTAATAGCTCAAGTAACTCATCGAGTGACTGCGTGAGATAGCCTTCATCATTAAGTGATTCAATCAGAATCAATGTGAGGGTTCGCTCTCGGTCAGTCAAGCCAGTCATCATTAACTGGGTGCTGAGGTGTTCTCTTAGACTGATGTTCGCGATTTGCAAGTCACTGCTATCTACATCATCATCATTCGGGTCACGTGGTTGAGTATTGCTTGAATATTCAATACCCCATCCTTCATCATCAGGACTGTTGAGTTCTACAGGTTCTTCGTGCGTCTCGCTCCCTTCTGCCGTCGTGGTGCTGGGCGTAGGAAGATCCAAGGACGAGTTAAAACTTGGCAGTTCTGGATCAATTCGTTCAAGAAGCGGGTTTTCCTGGAGTGCTTGGTCAATTTCAGCATGTAACTCAAGCGTAGATAGCTGCAATAGCCGAATAGCCTGCTGCAGCTGAGGGGTCAGCGTGAGATGCTGGGAAATCTTTAGTTGAAGTGACTGCTTCATTACATTCTGAAGTGTTCACCGAGATAAATTCGGCGCACGTTTTCATTATCGACAATCTCGTCAGGATGTCCAGCAGCAAGCACCAAGCCTTCATTAATAATCGTGGCCCGATCGCAAATGCCCAGGGTTTCACGCACATTGTGATCAGTAATCAAAACACCAATGCCGCGCCCCTTTAAAAATCGGATGATGCTTTGGATATCAACGACTGCAATAGGGTCTACGCCCGCAAAAGGCTCATCCAAAAGGATAAATCGTGGTTGCGTAGCCAGTGCGCGTGCAATTTCGACACGTCGACGTTCGCCGCCGGATAAAGAAATTGCCCGGCTGCTGCGGATATGTGAAATGTGAAGCTCCGCAAGTAACGACTCTAGCCGATCGGCGATTTCATCTTTTGATAAATCCTGCAACTCAAGTACTGCGCGAATGTTTTCATCAACGGTCAGTTTTCGAAACACAGAGTTTTCTTGTGGCAGATACGAGAGACCTAAATGCGCGCGCTGATGAATCGGCATATGGGTTAATCGGGCATGTTCGTTCGTGCCTTGGCTATCAATGCGAATTTCACCACCATCGGCTGCTACCAGGCCTACTACCATATAAAAGCACGTGGTTTTGCCTGCACCATTGGGGCCGAGCAGACCAACGACTTCGCCAGCGGTCACTTCAAATGAGACATCCGTTACCACAGTGCGAGACTTATATTTTTTACGCAGATTATGTGCCGAGAGTGTGACTTGACTAGTTTGAACATTTTCGCGATGCCCCGTGTTGCTGCTAGCGTGGGTATTGTTGTAGTGCTCAGTTGTTTGTTCAGCATTCATGCGGCATCGCCTTCGTTGGGTTCTTCTGCTGCGAGTTGTTCCATGGGTTCTTTGAGTGTGCGGCGAATAACGTCAGTTGAAAAGCCGCGACTCTGTAAAAAGCGCGCCTGACGTGCCCATTCTTTTGCATCGTTTGTGTTTGCAGGTGCTTTAGCGAATTTTCGTAACCAAAGTGACTTCGCTCGCGTTAATTCGTTCGGCATATCGGCGGTAGCGAGATGGCTATCGACCAGCGTTTTGGCCAGTCCTTTGCTCAGCATGCTATGCCTTAACTTCAAACTGCCAGAGCGGCTTGCCTTGGCACGAATAAAGCTCTCCGCAAAGCGTGCATCGGACTGTAAATTGCAGGCGGTGAGCTGATCGATCACGGTGTTTATTTCTTCCGGGGTACCATGCGCTGCGAGTTTTTTTGCCAGCTCGGCGCGTGTATGTTCGCGCCGGGCAAGCAATTTGATGGCGCGGCTGCGCAAGGTATTCAAGGGGGGAAATTACTCGGGCGCTTGCACCGATAAACCGGCGACGCCAACGGCGGCACGTACCTTGTTTTCAATTTCGATGGCAAGTGCTGGGCGCTCGCGCAAGAAATCACGTGCATTGTCTTTGCCTTGGCCGATTTTTTCGCCGTTGTAGGCGTACCAGGCACCAGATTTTTCAACGATTTTGTGTTCCACGCCCAACTCAACAACTTCGCCTTGGCGGGAAATTCCTTCCCCGTAAAGAATATCGAAATGTGCCTCGCGGAAAGGCGGCGCGACTTTGTTTTTCACTACTTTAACGCGGGTCTCGTTGCCGATCACTTCGTCGCCCTTCTTGATTGAACCGGTGCGGCGGATATCCATGCGCACGGAGGCGTAAAACTTGAGGGCATTGCCGCCCGTGGTGGTCTCGGGGCTGCCAAACATCACGCCGATTTTCATGCGGATCTGGTTGATG
>DIUK01000126.1 GCA_002422995.1 Rhodocyclaceae bacterium UBA6160 | reverse complement strand
TCAGGCGCTTGGCAATCAGCGGGCGGGCAATTGACGTGCCGAGTAAATATTCGCCTTCGTACACGGTATTGCAACGGAACATGGGGAACACAAAATCGCGCACAAACTCTTCGCGCAAGTCGTCGATGAAAATATTTTTCTTCTTGATGCCCATTTGCAGCGCTTTGGCGCGGGCGGGTTCCAGCTCTTCGCCTTGGCCTAGGTCGGCGGTAAAGGTGACGACTTCACATTGGTATTCGTCTTGCAGCCATTTCAGAATGACTGAGGTATCCAAACCGCCTGAATAGGCGAGGACTACTTTATTTACAGCAGGTTTTACCTCGGGTTTTACCGTATTTTTCACTGCGGTTTTTACCGGACTTTTTACATTTTTCATGGATTGCTTTCCTTTTAATCGTTAACTTTTCCGAGGAGTAAAAACTCCATCAAGGCTTTTTGTGTGTGCAAGCGGTTTTCAGCTTCATCCCAGACCACGCTTTGCGGGCCGTCAATGACTTCCGCTGCTACCTCTTCGCCACGATGGGCAGGCAGGCAGTGCATGAAAAGCGCATTCGGGGCGGATATGTGCATCATTTCGGCGTCCACCTGCCAGTCGGCAAAGTCGCGCATTCGTTCTTCGTTTTCGGCTTCAAAACCCATCGACGTCCATACATCCGTGGTGACTAAATCCGCGCCACGGGCGGCCTCCATCGGGTCGGCAAATTGGGCAAAGTGCTGCGTGCCATCCAAGCCCACGCGGTCAGGCTCGACTTCATAGCCGGGCGGGGTGGAGACGTGAACCTTGAAATCGAACACTTCGGCTGCTTGCAGCCAGGTATTGCAGACATTATTCGAGTCGCCTATCCAGGCCACGGTTTTGCCCTGGATGGCGCCGCGATGCTCGATGAAGGTGAAAATATCGGCGAGGATCTGGCAGGGATGGTATTCATTGGTCAGCCCGTTGATCACCGGCACGCGTGAATTTTTGGCGAAGCGCTCGATGATGGCCTGCTCGAAAGTGCGGATCATGACCATATCGCCCATGCGCGAAATGACTTGCGCTGCGTCCTCCACCGGCTCGCCACGGCCGAGTTGCGAGTCGCGCGTGTTGAGATAAATCGCCGCGCCGCCGAGCTGGTGCATGCCAGCTTCAAATGACAGACGCGTGCGCGTGCTGGCTTTTTCGAAAATCATCACCAGCGTGCGGTCCTGCAGGGGCCAGTAGCGCTCATAAGCCTTGAAGCGCGCCTTGATGCGCTGGCTGCGCATGAAAACATGTTCCAGCTCGTCACGCGAGAGGTCTTTGAGTTCCAGAAAATGACGGGGCGAAGTGCTGGTCATCATCACTCCTTGAGAAATTGCTGGATCAACGGGGCAAGGATAGCTACCAGCTCGCTACCTTCAGCGTCACTCATCACCAACGGCGGTAACAGGCGCACCACTTTCTCGGCGGTGACATTGACCAGCAGGCCTTTAGCCAGGGCGCGCTTGACCAGATCGCCGCAAGGCCGGTCAAGCTCGATGCCAATCAGCAGACCGCTGTTACGGACGTCAACCAAGCCTTGAACACCGGCTAAGGCATGCCGCAAGCCTTCGCAAATCAATGCGCCCAGGTCAACGGCACGTGTCATCAAATCGTCCGTTTCAATAACTTTCAGGGTAGTGAGTGCGGCCGTGCAAGCGAGTGGATTGCCGCCAAAGGTTGAGCCATGATTGCCTGGCTTGAATATCCCGCGAGCGGCGCCCGCCGCTAAACACGCGCCAATGGGCACGCCAGAGCCCAAGCCTTTGGCCAGGGTCATGACATCCGGCAAAATGTCGGCGTGCTGGTGGGCAAACCACTTGCCGGTACGCCCCAAACCGCATTGCACTTCATCCACCATGAACAGCCAGTTTTTCTCGGTGCACAAAGCGCGCAGGGAACGCATGAAATCAAGGTGGGCAATGTGAATACCCCCTTCGCCCTGAACCGGTTCAAACAAGACAGCGACAACGTTGGGGTTGTTGAGTGCGACTTGCTCAATGGCGGGCAGGTCATCGAACGGCACGCGAATAAAGCCGGAAACCAATGGCTCAAAACCCGCTTGCGCCTTGCGGTTGCCGGTGGCGGAAAGCGTGGCCAGGGTGCGGCCATGAAAAGCCTGCTCCATGACAATAATGGCTGGTTGATCAACGCCTTGCTGATGCCCGTACAACCGCGCCAGCTTGATTGCCGCTTCATTGGCCTCGCAACCTGAATTGCAGAAAAACACTTCATCCATATTGGCAATGCTGGCCAGACGGTCTGAGGCTTCTTCAGCCTCGCGGATGCGATACAGGTTGGAGGTGTGGATCAGGCGGCCCACTTGCTTGCTCAAGGCGGCAACCAGCTGAGGATGGTTGTGCCCCAGTGTATTGACGGCAATCCCCGAGAGACCGTCAAGGTAGGCGTTGCCTTGCTCGTCAAATAAACGGCAGCCTTCGCCATGAGTAAAGGCAATGGGAAGACGCCCGTAGGTATTCATTAAATGCGGCATGAAAGTGCTCCGCTAAAGCTGGCTAAAAACGCAGGATAAAAAACATACGGCGGCCGGAAATAAACAGGGCCGCCGTGCTGAAAGTACGCTGTTTACTATACGCAGGATAAGGCTGGATTTCAACAGCGGCGCAGGGAAGATGTTCTGGTTTTGGCGAGGTAAGGTGTTGTTGTTACTGGCTGTTGCATCCCATTTTGCCGCATGGTGTTGCCTGCCGCCGTCTCGCCAGCGCCGACTTTTTCATTGTTTTCCTTGACAGCCCAGCATGGGCAGCCGCTTATGCTGCACCACGACGGCTGGTTTTTGCGGCGGATTTGGTCGGCGCTTTGGCTACCGCCGTGGCAGCCACCCCAGCCGTGCGCATCGCTTTTGCGGGCAGCATTTTTTGCAGATATTCCCCTGTCGAGCTGTCAGCCACGGTAGCGACTTGTTCCGGCGTGCCGGCTGCGATAATTTTCCCGCCGCCGTCCCCGCCTTCGGGGCCGAGGTCTACCACCCAGTCGGCAGTTTTGATTACATCCAGATTATGTTCGATCACGA
>DIUK01000132.1:16250-26933 GCA_002422995.1 Rhodocyclaceae bacterium UBA6160 | reverse complement strand
GCCGCATTTATCTGCCGCAAGAAGATCTCGCCCGCTTTAGCGTAACAGAAACCGACATCCTCCAGCGCCGCGACAGTCCTTCATTTCGGCAGCTCATGGCATTTCAAGTCGAGCGCGCCCAAGCCACCTATACTCAAGCCATGGCGCAACTTCCTGCGGCCGACCGCAAAACACAACGCGCCGGGCTTATCATGGCCGCGATTTACCGTACCTTGCTCGATGAGATCGCCCACGATGGTTATCAAGTGTTAAATCATCGCACCTCCCTCACGCCACTGCGCAAAATCTGGCTGGCCGGCAAAACCTGGCTCACCGCTTGATTTTTTATCATGCGCATAAAAAGTCCGTAAACATCCCATGAATACCGCCATCATCGGCGCCGGCTACGCCGGGCTTTCCGCCGCGGTTGAACTACTTTGCCACGGCCAATCCGTTACCGTCTTTGAAGCATCTCGCACACTTGGCGGCCGCGCCCGCGCGGTTGAATTGAACGGCATGACGGTCGATAACGGCCAGCATATTTTGCTCGGCGCCTGTCAGGACACCTTACGTCTGATGCAAACAGTCGGCGCCTCTTCCAAGCAACTGTTGAAGCGACTGCCACTGCACCTGGAGTTTCCCGGTGAATTTCGCCTCAGCGCACCGCACCTGCCTGCCCCATTACACCTGCTGACAGCCTTACTTTGCGCGCAAGGACTGGATTGGCGCGAAAAGTGGGCGGCCATCCAAATCATGCGCCGCCTGCAACGCGCCCAGTTCTCTATAACGCCCGACACGAGCGTCGCCACATGGCTTGATCGCCATCACACGCCGTCTCATCAGCGCCGACTTTTATGGGAACCGCTGTGCGTGGCCGCGCTCAACACGACCGCCGACCAAGCCTCCGCGCAAATGCTGGCGAACGTGCTCAGGGACAGCCTGGCCAGTCATCGCGCCGCGAGCGACCTGCTCATCCCGCAAGTCAATCTTTCTGCCTTGTTTCCCGAACCCGCTGCGGCGTTTATCACACGTCACGGCGGACAGGTGCGCCGCAATCAGCGTGTCACGTCTTTATCGCAAACTGCCCAGGGCTGGCGCATCAATGACCAAGACCTCTTTGATCACGTCGTGCTGGCCGTCGCGCCTTACCACCTGGCCGCTCTCACGCCGGGCTTGGCGTCTTGCGTAAAACAGTTAACCTGGGAGCCTATTGTCACCAGCTATTTAGCTTATCCCGCCGCAGTGCGGCTCGCCTACCCCATGCTGGGCGTGGCCGATGGCATGGCGCAATGGCTTTTTGATCGCGGCCAGCTCGGTGGGTCAGCCGGTTTGATCGCCGCTGTGATCAGCGCGCGCGGGCGGCATCTCGATTTACCTAGCGATCAACTGGAAGCCAGGATTCACCAGGAAATCGCCAAACTCATCCCAGCCGGAATCAAGCCACAACACACGCACACCATTATCGAAAAGCGCGCGACTTTCTCCTGTACGCCCAGCCTGCTTCGTCCCGTCGCAGAAACCGGCCTGCCCGGCCTGTGGCTAGCAGGCGATTACGTCACCAGCGGCGACATTACCCAGGACTATCCCGCCACCATAGAAGGCGCAGTGCGTAGCGGCGTGCGTGCAGCGCGACGGATACTCACTGCAACCGGAAACTAATTCAGCGCTCACCAAGCACCAATTGACCGTTGGCCAGGCGCAAAGTGCGGTCACAACGCTGAGCGAGCTGCGGATCGTGCGTGACCAAAACCAGCGTCGTACCAGCCTCGGCATTCATAGCGAACATCAGCTCGATGATCTGCGCGCCAGTGGCAGCATCCAGGTTGCCGGTAGGCTCATCGGCCAGTAAAAGCTGCGGCTGCATGGCAAACGCCCGCGCCAAAGCCACGCGCTGCTGCTCGCCACCCGATAAATGCTTGGGATAATGCGCCAGGCGCGCACCCAAGCCTACACGCTTGAGCATGGCCTCGGCCAGCGCACGTGCATTGGATTTATCAGATAATTCCAAAGGCAACATCACATTTTCCAACGCATTAAGCGCAGGCAACAGTTGAAACGACTGAAACACGAAACCTAAAACGCGCCCTCGCAAAGCTGCACGCGCATCTTCATCCAGCAAAGCTAAATCCTCACCGTCAAGGCGCACGCTGCCGCTCGTAGGCAAATCCAGCCCGGCCATCAAGCCCAGCAAAGTGGATTTACCCGAACCCGAGGCACCGATAATCGCCACCGCCTCACCTGCCTGCACGGTGAAGGAAATATCATGCAAAATGCTTAACAAGCCTGTGTCTTGATCCGCGCTCATCGGCACAGTTTTATCGACTGCTAACAATTCAATTACTGTTTTTTTGATCGTCATCATGAAAAGTTTCTTATTTATCTTTTTGCTCATTGTGAGCACTGGCGCCTATGCTACACAACTTGCCACATCAACAGCACCCATTTCAACGCCAAATAGCGTGCTCGTTTTTGGCGACAGCCTGTCCGCAGGCTATGGCATTGCCATGGCAGATAGTTGGCCAGCACTATTGAACGAGCGCCTCAAATCAAAACGCTTACCTTACCAAGTCATCAATATGAGCATCAGCGGCGAAACAACTGCCGGTGGCCGCGCCAGATTAGCTACCGCTCTGGAGCAAACCCATCCTGCAGTGGTTATCCTCGCCCTTGGTGCTAATGATGGTTTGCGAGGCTTGCCCATCCAAGCAATGGAAGATAACCTCACCGCCATGATTCTCGCTGCTAAAAAACAAAAAGCCCGCGTCTTGCTCGTTGGCATACGCCTGCCACCAAACTATGGCGGCAACTACACGCAAAAATTTGAAGCGGTTTATCGCAACCTGGCCAAACACCAAAAAATCAGTCTGTTACCCTTCTTGCTCGAACCCATTGCACAAGACGCGCAATATTTTCAAGCCGATGGATTGCATCCTACCGCAGAAGCCCAACCGCGCATACTTAACCATGTTTGGCCGTCACTCGCCCCTTTGCTTAAATCCAGTCGTCACTAAATTCACATGAACACCTGCCCGCCAGCTCATCCTTTGCCTGCTGCAACACAGGCCATCGACCAGCAATTAAGCGAAACCGAATCCGCTTACAGCCGCTTTGTGCCGCGCCAATTTTTGCGATTGCTGGGTGTAGATGATATTCGCACCGTGCAATTAGGCCAGCAGGTAGAACGCTCCATGACAATTTTGTTCTCTGACATTCGGGATTTCACCTCGTTATCCGAAAGCATGAGCCCACAGGAAAATTTTAATTTCCTCAACTCCTACCTCGTGCAAATGGAACCTGTCATTGCCGCTCATGGCGGTATTATCGACAAATATATTGGCGATGCCATCATGGCACTTTTCCCCCATTCGCCCGATGATGCCTTGCGCTGCAGCCTGGCCATGCTTGCCAAACTTGACGAATACAATGCCGGCCGTGAACGCGCAGGCTACCGTACCATTCAGATCGGGATCGGGATCAATACGGGTATTGTGATACTAGGCACCATCGGTGGTGAAGGTCGCATGGATGGCACCGTCATTGGCGATGCGGTAAACCTTGCCTCGCGACTGGAACAATTGACCAAAGAATATAAAGTTCCGGTATTAATTAGCGAATACACCCTGAGCAGCCTGGAAAATATCAAGCCCTGGTCCTTGCGTTTTCTTGATCGTACCTATGTGCGCGGCAAGCATGATGAACAATCCGTCTATGAAGTCATTGATGCAGATACCCCGACATTACGAATTGCCAAGAAAAACACTTGGCCTATTTTTCAGCGTGCACTGACGCATTATCATCTGGGCGACTTTCAAGCGGCCAAGACCTATTTTTCGCAATGCTTGGCAGAAGCGCCTGATGACACCGCAGCGCGCGCCTATCTTCGCCGTTGCGAAGCCTTGGTGCAACCAGCTGTACCGCCCCTTGCGCTAAACGACGCACTGGCTCTGGCGACAGACTTGACCTGGCTAGAAGCGTATTCGCTGGGCATTCCATTGCTGGACAAAGCCCACCAGGAATTGCTCGCCGACTTGACCGCCTTAACCCGCACCCTGCAAACAGACACACTCGCACACGCGCCGACACTGCTAGCACAAATTCATCGATCAGCAGCTAAAGCCTTTACACAACAAGCAGATTTAATGCGCGAGAAAAACTATCCGTTTGTCGACTTGCATCACCGCCAGCACTTGCGTTTTTTTGACTATCTCAAAGAAATTCAAGACGACATTGAACGTAACAACACAGACCTTATTTATCTCGGCTTTCGCATTAAAAACAGGCTTAGCGATTGGCTGATCAACCACCTGCTCAATGCAGACCACCATTTCTCGCATCATATCAACGGCCGCAATGTCAGCCATCCCCTCACCTGAACTCTCACCATGCCAACACCTGCCCTGCCTGCTGGCACAACCACTAGCTTTCTAACCAAAAACGGCACGCTTGTGCGCATTCGCCCTATTGAACCGGGAGATATGCAGCGCGAACAAGACTTCATCAAAAACCTCTCACCCGAAACTCGCTATCGACGATTTTTGAGCACAGTCAAAACCATTCCTCTTGAACAGCTTGAGCGCTTCACCCATCTCGACTACGACCGCAATATGGCATTTATTGCCTTGGTTAAAGAGAATGGCATCGACAAGGAAATCGGCGTTTGTCGTTATGCAGCACTCTCAAACCACCCGCATACCTGCGAATTCGCCATTGTCATTGCAGATGCCTGGCAGGGTCAAGGGTTAGGCTACCAACTCATGCAGCAACTCATCCCTGTCGCCCGCAATCATGGCTTTAAAACAATGATAGGCGAATTTCTTGCTGACAACCTCCCCATGCTCAACTTTGTTACCAGCCTGGGATTTGTACTCTCGCCACACCCAGACGATCCGTGCTTGCGCCAAGGCACACTCCAACTTGACACTCCAACTTGATTTCTGCGCAAAACTTCCGCTTGATTACGCTTTGATCTCCGTATCACCAGCGCACCCCGAAGGCAGTACCCTTGTCCAGACACAGATTCAAAGGGTACCGGCTGCTGCAGCCAAATCACACCGCACGGCTTAACATCACCATCTCAATTTCAAGCCCATCAGATTTGAAAACCGATTTGAAAACTCAACCCACAGTCGTTACCATTAGCAACTAACACACCGTTTTTACGAAAGCCCGCGCATGACAACCACACTCCCCACCCTGTTTCTCTCTCATGGCTCACCCATGACATCCATTGCGCCGGGCAACACGGGCAAGTTTTGGGAAGCACTCGCTGCAAAACTGCCGCGTCCTAAAGCTATTTTGTCCGTCTCCGGCCACTGGCTCACTCACCAACCCGCCGTGACCGCCGCCACACACCCAGAAACCATCCACGATTTTTATGGCTTCCCTGCCCCTATGTATGAAATTCAATACACCCCACCAGGCGCAGTTGAGCTGGCCAAAAAAATCTGCGATCTCATCCCTGGCATAGGCGTTGACCCCCAACGCGGGCTGGATCACGGTGCCTGGGTACCCTTGCGTTTTATGTATCCCAAAGCGGATATCCCCGTCATTCAGTTTGCCGTCATGCCTGAACTCTCCCCCGAAGCCCACTATCGCCTCGGCCAGCGCCTGCATTCCTTAACGCAAGAAGGCGTGCTGATCATGGCTTCCGGCTCTATCACCCACAATCTGCGTGACGTGCAACGCGATGCGGTTGACGGTATCGCGCTGCCTTATGTAATTGAATTCACCGACTGGTTTGCCAACAAACTCACCCAGCGCGATTTGCCCGCCCTGCTGGACTACCGCCACCAGGCGCCCCATGCCGTGCGCGCGCACCCGTCAGACGATCATTTATTGCCGCTGTATGTCGCCTTGGGCGCAGCCAGTGCAGCCGATCAAGCACCTAATTGCGATGTTCTGTATCGTGAAACCACTATGGGTGCTGTAGCGATGGATGCTTACCAATTCAGCGCCGCCTGAATTTTCCCCAAGCCTGAAAAGTTGTTCACCTGCTCGGCCTGAATGAATCAGATGGCAACAACGTCACCGACAACCAGCCTGGCCAGCCGGTCATGCGCTGCCAACAAGAAAAGTCGGCGCTGGTGACACGGCGATGTTTGTTGTAATGACCTGCATTTCATCCACTTTCTCCGTGCCCCGGACGTTCTCTTCACCGCAACGGCATGCCCCGCTTATCCAGCAGCGCCAGCCAACCGCGCAACACACGGTATAGAACCCACACGCCCGTGCTGATAATCGCCAGGACGGCGAACGGAATGCCAATCAGGGTAATCGCCAGCAAGCCCGAAACTACCAGCCACAGCGCAGCAAACCAAAAGCTGCGCCACTGCCAGCGCCAGTGCGATTCCAGCCACGTGCCACGCACCTGGCTTTGCGTCACCAGGTTAATGATCACCGCAATAATCGACGGCCAGCCGAACACAAACGCACCCACCACCGTAGCCGAAGTCAGGATGCCTGACACTGCAGACAGCGCATGCAGACCATACATCACATGCGCCCAGGCACGCGCGCCGTCCAAATTATCATTATTGGCAATCACTTCAATGTCGTTACTCATAATCCCAGCTCTCCCCACAGTGTATCAATCCGTTGTTTAACCGCCGCATCCATCGCTATTGGCCGTCCCCATTCGCGCGTTGTCTCGCCCGGCCATTTGTTCGTCGCGTCTATCCCCATTTTGCTGCCCAGGCCTGACACCGGCGAGGCAAAATCCAGATAATCAATCGGCGTATTTTCCGCAATTAACGTATCACGCGCCGCATCCACGCGGGTGGTCATCGCCCAGATCACTTCTTTCCAATCGCGCACGTTCACGTCCTCATCCGTCACGACAATAAATTTGGTGTACATAAACTGGCGCAAAAAACTCCAGATGCCGAACATCACCCGCTTGGCATGCCCCGGATATTGCTTTTTGATCGACACCACCGCCAGCCGGTAAGAGCAACCCTCCGGCGGCAAATAAAAATCGACAATTTCCGGATACTGCTTTTGCAACAGCGGCACAAACACTTCGTTAAGCGCCAGGCCCAGCATCGCCGGTTCATCCGGCGGCTTGCCGGTATAGGTGGAGTGATAAATCGCATCGCGCCGCAGAGTGATGCGATCAAGGGTGAAGACCGGAAATTCCGCCTGCTCGTTGTAATACCCGGTATGGTCGCCATAGGGACCTTCCAACGCCGTCTCACCGGGATGAATCACGCCTTCCAGAACAATCTCGGCACGCGAGGGCACCTGCAAATCGGAACCGATACACTTCACCAGTTCCGTTTTGCTGCCGCGCAACAACCCGGCGAACTGGTATTCCGACAAACTGTCCGGCACAGGCGTGACCGCCCCCAGAATCGTTGCCGGATCGCACCCCAGCACCACCGCCACGGGAAAAGGCGTGTCCGGATAAGCAGCGCAATGCGCCTGATAATCCAGCGCCCCGCCCCGATGCGCCAGCCAGCGCATGATCACCTTATTCGGTGCGATCACTTGCTGACGATAAATCCCCAGATTTTGCCGCGTGCGCGATTGCGGCAAGCCCTGCGGCCCGCGCGTGACCGTTAGCCCCCAGGTAATCAAGGGCGCGGCATCCCCCGGCCAGCAGGTTTGGATCGGCAGGCGCGAGAGGTCAACGTCTTTGCCTTCCCACACCAGTTCCTGACAGGGCGCGGACGTCACCACTTTGGGCCGCATATTCAGCACCTGTTTTAACAGTGGCAGCTTATCCCACGCATCCTTCAAGCCTTGTGGCGGCTCTGGCTCTTTCAGCATTGCCAGCAGCTTGCCCACCTCACGCAGCGGGGTTTGCCAATTCTCGCCCTTCTTCACATCCACCCCCATGCCCATCGCCACGCGCTGCGGCGTGCCAAACAGATTCGCCAGCACCGGCATGGCATTTTTGGGACTTTCAACGGCAGGGCGTTCAAACAGCAACGCAGGACCCGCAGCGCGCAACACGCGGTCGGCAATCTCCGTCATTTCCAGCACCGGGCTCACCGGCACGGCAATGCGGCGCAACTCGCCCATGGCTTCCAGTTGCTGCACAAAATCGCGCAAATCGTGATATTTCATCCATCAGGCTTTCATTGTCAGGCAATAGGCCATTGTAGCGGTGAGACGTTACGGCAACACGTATAGCAAAAGCAGGGCAAAATACGCCCCCGCCGTTGGATTAAAGTCGATCAAGCCAAATTACCCTGTCATGCTCCCCTCTCCTTTACCCGCCGAACACCCCATGTGGCTTGAACAAGCACTTAACTCAGCATTAGACAAGCTCGATAACGCCCACCACCGCCGTCGCTTGCGGCAGGTTGCCATGCCGGGCACGCAGCTTGTGATGCGCGATGGCCGTCGGCTCATTGATGCCTCCTCCAACGATTACCTCGGCTTGTCGCAACACCCTGCATTAAAGTCGCGCGCCATTGAATGGGTGCAGCGCTTTGGCGCAGGCGCTAGGGCGTCTCGCCTGGTTACCGGCACGCTGGAAGAAATGATCACCTTGGAAGCGCAGCTCGCCGCCTTCAAAGGCACTCAGGCAGCGCTGATTTTCAATTCCGGGTTCCAGGCCAATGCCACCGTTTTACCCGCTTTATTCAACCTCGCTGGCGGGCGCGAAGCGCTGGTATTCACCGATGCGCTCAATCATTCCAGCCTGCATGCCGGCTGCCGCGCCGCCGGAGTCAAGCAAATTCAGTTTCGCCACAACGACGTAGCCCATCTTGACGAATTACTCACGCAACATGCTCAAGGCCGCCCGGCATTCATCGTGACTGAATCTGTTTTCAGCATGGATGGCGACCGTGCCGATGTCGCGGCGTTTAGCGCACTCGCCATGCACCACGGCGCGGTGCTGTATCTCGATGAAGCCCATGCCAGTGGCGTAATCGGGCCGCAAGGTCGTGGGTTGGCCTATGGTTTGCACGACAGCAATCCATCAACAGTCATCATGGGTACGCTAGGCAAAGCCTTTGGGGCGGCCGGCGCTTACATTGCAGGCTCGCAGGCGCTGATCGACTATCTGGTTAATCGCTGCACGGGCATCATCTACTCAACCGCCCCACCACCGGCAGCCTGCGGCGCAGTGCAAGCTGCGCTCGAATTGATGCCGCACCTGGATGCCGAACGCGCCCTGCTGGCGCAACGTGGCAATGCCTTGCGCGAACGCCTTGCTGCGTTGGGTATAGATACACTTCAATCCACCACGCAAATCATTCCCGCCGTGCTGGGCAGCGAAGCCGCCGCACTGGCGGCACAAAAACGGCTTGAAGACTGCGGCGTGCTAGCCGTTGCCATGCGTCCCCCTACTGTGCCAGCCGGCGGGTGCCGGTTACGTTTCTCGCTCTCCTCCGCATTGCCCGATACGGCCTTCGCACAATTGCTCGATGCTGTAAGCGTGCTAAAAGCCTAACCAACTGTCATGCAGCGTCGCATTGCCCATCTCGACATGGATGCATTTTTTGCTTCTGTCGAATTGCTCACCTACCCCGAGCTGAATGGCCTGCCTGTTGCTGTTGGCGGCCGCGCCGTACCGCAACCTACACGTCAGGTTAACGGCCGCTGGCAATTCATGCGGCTGGGCGACTACACCGGTCGCGGCGTGCTCACCACGGCCACCTATGAAGGCCGCGCCTTGGGCATCCATTCCGGCATGGGCGTGATGCAAGCCGCGCGGCTTGCGCCCAATGCGATTTTGCTGCCTGCCAATTTCGACGCCTATAAACTCGCCTCGCAACGCTTTAAAGCAGCCGTGGCCAGCATCGCCCCGCAGATTGAAGACCGTGGCATAGATGAGATTTATATCGACCTTACCTCGCTTGATAGCGACACCATTGCCCTCGTGCAACGCATCAAAACCGCCGTACATCAAGCCACAGGGCTTACCTGCTCAGTGGGCGTTGCGCCCAACAAGTTGCTGGCTAAAATCTGCTCTGACCTTGATAAACCCAATGGCATCACGCTCATTACCCTGGACGACATTCCCACCCGGCTATGGCCCTTGCCTGTGCGAAAAATCAACGGCATCGGTCCGCGCGCCAGTGAAAAGCTCGCCGCCCTGAACATCCATCAGATTGGCGAACTCGCCCAGGCCGAGCTGATTTTTTTGCAGCGGCATTTTGGCCGCAGCTATGGCCATTGGCTGTTTGAAGCCGCGCGCGGCAGGGATGACAGCGAAATCGTGACCCACCGCGAACCCAAATCTGCCAGCCGCGAAACCACTTTTGAACGCGACCTGCACCCGCGCCACGATAAAGCACAACTGGGCGAAATCTTTACCGCACTATGCACCCGAGTGGCGGACGACCTGAACAGAAAAGGCTATGTCGGCCGCACCATCGGCATCAAGCTGCGTTATGCCGATTTCAGTACCATCACACGCGACATCACCCTGCCCGAGGCCACCGCCAACGCCCAAACCATCCGCCGCGCCGCCAGCGAATGCCTGCGCCGCGTGCCACTGGAACAACGCCTGCGCTTAATCGGCGTGCGCGTTGGCGGGCTCACTACGCCACAAGAAGAAGTTGCCTCTCAAAGTCAATTGCCGTTGGTTTGATAGCGCGGTGCAATAAGACGATAAATGCATGAAAAGTCGGCGCTGGTGATACGGTATCAAACAGAATATCAAACACAGCTCAACATTCTGTTATTTCAAAATAATTAGCGAAACCTGGGTATATCGACAGATGCTTATCACGCTTCTGCCAAAAAAAA
>DIUK01000132.1:0-16244 GCA_002422995.1 Rhodocyclaceae bacterium UBA6160 | reverse complement strand
TGACGCGAACGAATATATTCAAGCGTGTAGAAGTTCGCCGGCACCGTTTCCAATGATTTAATACGGAAATTCAGTGTCGTACATTGGTTCGCCTGAACGTCAATCATTGAGTCGGCATCCCAGGTCCACACATTCTTTTTGGCCACTGCAGGTAACTGGCCAGACGGATGTCCAATACCTTGAACCAAGAGTTTCCAGAACTCATTCTTGCGGTCATAAATTTCAGTGATCGCCACATGGAAGGACTCAGCATCAATGTACATCGTACGTTTTAGGACCGGATGATCAGGACGCTTAGGCGTCGCTTCAATGATATAAGTCTTGCGCAAGCTCCAAGGTACGTCCGCCCAGCATTGACCCTTGCCTTTAAATGATGTGAAACGCCAATCATTGGTTTTATAGTCGTCACGCAACTTGGCATCTTTATGGGTGTAGTAAGCGGTCAACAGATTCTTCGTGCCAACATATTTCCAGTTAAAGTCACTTAGTTTTCCGTTGAATCCACGGAACTCTTCGATCATGAAGTTAGAGCCGAGGAAAGGATCGGTTGTCGCTGAGGTAGACAAGCGGCGCGCTCGACGCTGAAAGCCCAAATACAACTGGCCATCATCATCGCGTGAGCTATCCACGCGGCGCTTGAACAACAAGGCCGTGCCATACAAGTCCTGCGGGGACTTGACCGTGATCAGGTCAAGGTTAAAAAACTCCTCGGAGCCTGGCATATGCTGCGGCTTGTTCATTGTCCGAAAACCAGTATTGGAAATATAGGAAGGATCCATGTCAACAGTACGGTTGATCTTTCCCGTATTAGCGTCGCGATACTCCCAAACGAAGGGACCGATGGCGATATCATCAGGGATTTCAAGACCATAGCGCACATTCCAGGCTAACTTCTCGCCCGCATTAGGGTCGCTGGCCGAAGGCTCGTAGGGAAAAGGCAAACCGCCCTGATAGCCTGTAATTTTGCCTTTGCCAAACTCCACCTTGGTGCTAGCTTCTGACTTTTTTGAGGCCGCAACATAAGCTGCAGGCGCTGACGCACTAAGTTGCTTGCCGATGTTAATCGTGGTGTTACCGGCCTTGATCTGATCGTAAATTCTTGGCGTTAATACCGATTTAAACTGATCCGCATTATTTTTATCAATCACCACACCTTCTTTAACGCCTGGTGCTGAAGGAAAGCCTTTAGCATAAGGATTCATAAAGGCATCTATTTCTGCTTCACTGGCTGCCATCGTAACGCTTGTTACACCTAACGCCATGGTGGCAATGAGCACCTTGCTTAAATAATTCACTTTCAAAAATCTCTCCTTATTTAAAAAATAATCTTCTCAATCTGATCGATACGATCAAAGCGATCTCTGAATCCATAGACCAACTCATTGATCAGAACCAGCTTAAGACAGATTGCATACAAGTTTATTTGACCTAAATCAACAAATGCTGCATTGCAGAAAAATAACTTCAATTCTCTTGCTGAATAAAGGTGATCACATGTCCTCAGTCAAGTCTGCAACGCAGGCCTTAAGTCCGCTGACTGAAAGAAGTATTCATCCGCTGATAAGCGTTGTATTACTTAAAATATGGGTTTATCGCCTAAACTGTAGCGAGACAAAAACGCTCTCAATGCTTGCAGCGGCTTAGTGCATGAAGTCATCTGGAGAAAATAATCAATAACGACGCCACACCAAAAACAATACGCTCCCAAGCAACGCTTGACCTTGCCAAAAAGAATATTGCTGACACCCTTGCCTTCGCCCTTGAGTACCAAAGCACGCAAGCTGCCCTAGTTGTTGCAGATGCACAATGTGATCTCGCCATCACCTTAACAGCGGCCTATCAACACTGTCTGCCTTCTGCGCGATTTATTGATTTTGACAGCGCGCCACCTGAAGCAATTTTTCAAGCAATCAACCAGTTATCACCTAGCGACCTGGTCATCTTGATTCAATCCACCAGTTTTCGACTGGATGCGTATCGCATCCGTATTGAGCTTTTTAATCGCTCACTCAAAGTTATTGAGCACCCGCATTTATCACGTATACAAAATACGGAGGCTGCACATTACATTGAAGCGCTGGCTTACGATTCAACCTATTACCGAAATGTAGGCCATCAACTTAAGGCATTGATTGATCAAGCAAGCTCGGCGGTGATCGACAGTGGCGGCGAACGCTTGGTTTTTGGTTCCCCACTGGAAGCCGCCAAGCTCAATATCGGCGACTACCGTCAGATGAAAAATGTGGGTGGTCAATTCCCGATTGGTGAAGTATTCACGGAATCGCAAGACTTGGAAGCCGTCAATGGTCGGGTGCGAATTTTTATTTTTGGCGATACAAATTTCGCTGTCAATAAACCACAAAAACCCATTACGCTGGAAATCACCCACGGCAGAGTATCTGCCGTTTTTGACTCCACGCCGGCTTTTGACGAGGTGCTAGCTAATATTCGAGCGATTGAAGGCCAGATATGGGTACGCGAGCTAGGCTTTGGCATGAATCGCGCCTTGACGAAAGATAAAACAGTCAGTGACATTGGCACTTTCGAGCGTATGTGTGGCGTTCATTTATCGCTCGGTGCCAAACACGGCTTGTATAACAAGCCACAAATACGCCGGGCTACTGCCAGGCATCATGTGGACGTCTTTGCGGCTACGGAAAAAGTCTTTCTTGACGACCGGCTGATCTTTCAAAACGATACCTGGCAAGTTTTTTAATCACTCCAGTCTTTTTAAGGCCAGCTTTCGGTCAGGGCATTATCCCGGTAGTTGCCCTTGCGACTTATCGAACAGTCCCTGCCGTATTCCTTCAGCTGCACTTGAAAACCGATTTTTCAGGGAAAAGTCATCACACTCAATGATGGCACAGGTGGTCACGGAACCTTGGTGAGCATTCGTTTGCCGCGCCTGTCTGCATGACAATGCAAAACGCAATGCTGCCCGGCTTTCACGCTGCGGCTTCTAGGTTTAACCCCTCACGCGGCCAAACCTGAAACTCAGAAAAGTCGGCGCTGGTGACACGGCGGCACAGCACACTACGCCAGCTTGTTTTTAAAATTTTTTGTTTCGCCCAGGCGTTGAGTATCGTCAAAACCGCACGACCATTCAGCCCGCTGTGCTGCCAAAGGCTAGCCCTGCGACTGCCGCTGGCGCACGGCCTCAAACAAACACACGGCAGCGGCAGCCGCAACATTCAGCGATTCAGTCTCTTGCGCCATGGGGATAGTGACGCGATCCTGAGCGGCATTCATCAAGGCTAACGATAGTCCCGCGCCTTCGTTACCCAGGAGCCACACCCTGGGGCCACGTAAATCCAATGCGTACAAGCTCACCCCGTCCCGCGCCACGGTAGCCACCGATGTGCCGCGACATTGATTCAGCGTGGCTAGCAAATCAGCCTGCTCATAAATGCGCAAAGCCCAATGCGCGCCCTGCCCGGCGCGCAAAACGCGTGGCGTCCAAGCGCCAGCACAACCTGCACCCAACACCACATCGCGCACCCCGGCGGCGGCGGCCGTGCGCAGTATCGTGCCCACATTGCCGGCATCCTGAATGGCATCGAGCATCACCACGTCTGCCGTGAATGAAGTCGGCATGGATGGCTGCGGAATATCAATCACCGCCGCAATACCCGTCGGCGTTGCCACACCAGAGAGTTCGCGAAACAAGGCATCACTTAACACGAGGCGTTCAATTCCTTTGTCCGCATGCGCTTCTATCAGTGCAGCAATTTCAGGATGGTGCTGCCCACTCTCGCTGAGCAATAGTTGCTGTATGTTCAAGGCATGGTTCAAGCATCCAGCAACCAAATGAATACCGTCGGCAAGCGTACGCCCTGCAGCGCGCTGGGTACGTGCATCATTTGCTAACAGATGAAGGGCTTTAAAGACCGGGTTGGCGCGTGAAGTAACCAAGCGCAACGTGCTCATGACTTTTCCAGCAAAGCACGCACAGGGGCAAAACTCCTGCGATGAAAAGGCGCCGGACCATGCACCGCAAGCGCCGCACGATGCACTGCCGTGTCGTAGCCTTTATGCCGATCCAGCCCGTATTGCGGATATTTCACATGCAGGCGCATCATCACTTCGTCTCGCGTGGTTTTCGCCAGAATGGACGCGGCCGAAATCGCTGGTTCCAGCGCATCCCCGCCAATAATTGCCCGTGCTGGCAGCGCCAGCTCAGGACAGCGATTGCCATCGATCAAGGCCTCATGCGGCTTGACATGCAAGGCACCTACCGCACGCCGCATAGCCAGCATGGTCGCTTGCAGGATATTGAACTGATCAATTTCCTTCACCGTTGCAAAGCCAATACCGAAAGAAAATGCTTTTTCACGAATTTCAAGCGCCAAGTGCTGGCGTTTTTTTTCACTCAGTTTTTTTGAGTCATCCAGACCATCAATCGGTTTGGCAGGGTCCAGAATCACCGCTGCGGCATACACGGGCCCGGCCAAAGGGCCGCGCCCTGCTTCATCCACGCCGCAAATAAGTGGCACGTTGATTGGAAAAATCACTGGCATGGCAATATGGCTCCCGCTCATCTCGCGGACTGTGCTGGTATCGTTTGCTGCAGATAGGGCAACACTGCGGCGGCGGCCTTTTGCGCGGTATTTTGCCGCAAGGCAAGATGAATACTGGCAAACACACGCTGCATTGCTGCCTGCATCTGCTCATCCAGCAGCAAGTTGCCCAGCGCTTGAGCCAAGTTTTCGGGTGTGGCATCCTCCTGCAAAAACTCGGGCACGACAAACCGTCCGGCCAGAATATTGGGCAAGCCGATCCAAGGCAAATAACCCATGCGCCGCATGATGCGCCACGACCAGGAGGAGATTTTGTAAGCAATCACCATGGGGCGACCAATCAGTGCGGCCTCCAATGTCGCCGTACCGCTGGCGACCAGCGCCACATCACAGGCGGTCAAGGCATCCACGGCGTGACCAAACATCATGGTTAAAGGCAGCTCATTGGCCTTGAGTTTCCACAGGGCAAGCTCGAACTGTCGGCGCGTCTCAGCTGTTGTGAGCGGCACCAAAAATACTGCCTGCGGGTTTTTTTTATGCAGCAATTGTGCCGTGGCAATAAAAGCTTCCGCCAAATGATGTAACTCGGCCTGGCGGCTGCCCGGCAGGAGTGCGATGACTTGCTGATTGCGCGGGATCTTCAAGCGTTCGCGCATCGCTTCGCGATTTGACTGGAGGGGGATCACGTCGGCCATCGGGTGACCTACAAAGGTACATTTGACGTGTGTATCAGCATACAAGGCAGGCTCAAAAGGATACAGCGCCAGGATATGCGACATGGATCGCACGATTTTCTTCAAGCGCCCGCGCCGCCAGGCCCAGATCGATGGGCTCACAAAATGAACCGTCGGAATGCCTGCCCGTTTGAGCTTTTTTTCCAGCCACACGTTAAAGTCGTAACCATCCACGCCAATAAAAATAGCCGGCCGGTCGCGCAATAAGGTTTTAAGCAATTCCCGACGGATACGGGCAATCTCGCGATAATTACGCAAGGCTTCCATATAGCCGCGCACCGCCAGCTTTTCCGCAGGCCATGGTGAGACAAAACCTTCGCGCTGCATTTTGGGGCCACCAATGCCATAAAACTCGGCATCAGGCACATGGACTTTCAAGGCAACCATCAAATGGGCTGCTAATTGGTCGCTGGAAGCCTCCCCCGCGACCATCGCAATACGCACCATTAGCGGATGATCCCTCTGCCCGGGTGATCAAGAAACTCAGCCAACACCCTCAACTCGGGCACGCTTCGTCCTTGGGCAGCAATCTCTGCTCTGGCATCATCCAGGGAAAGCCCTTTTTTATACAAGGTTTTGAAGGCGCGACGAATTTGCATGATGGCTTCCGCTGAGAAACCGCGCCGCTTTAAACCTTCTGTGTTGATGCTGCGTGGTTCTGCGGGGCTGCCTGCGGCCATCACATACGGTGGCATGTCTTGCAACAAAACGGAACTCACCGAGGTCATGCCATGCGCGCCGATGCGCACAAACTGATGCACGCCCGTAAAGCCCGCCAAAATCACCCAGTCGCCAACATGCACATGCCCCGCCAGTTGCGTGCTGTTGGCAAAAATCACGTGGTTGCCCACCTGGCAATCATGGGCAATATGCACATAGGCCATGATCCAGTTATCGCATCCAAGACGCGTAACACCGACGTCTTGCACCGTGCCGCAGTTAATGGTGCAGCTCTCGCGGATGGTGTTGCGGTCGCCTATTTCCAGTCGGGTAGGCTCGCCAGCGTATTTTTTATCTTGCGGCACTTCACCAATCGAACAAAACTGGAAAATCTGGTTATCCGTACCGATCGTGGTATGTCCGGTAAGCACGACATGCGGGCCAATGACAGTGTTCGCACCAACTTTCACATGCTCGCCAATAATGCTATAAGCGCCAACAGTAACGCTCTCATGCAGTTCTGCACCTGCGTGCACAATGGCTGTGGGGTGAATATTGATCATGCGCTGGGTTTTACCGAGCAGATCAAGTCAGCCTCTGCCACCACCACACCTGCCACTTGGGCAACGGCCGAGTATTTCCAGATACCGCGCTTATTCAGATTGAGCTTGACGTCCAAAATCAGTTGGTCACCCGCACTCACGGGCTTTTTAAAGCGCGCATTGTCAATGCCGACAAAGTAATAAACAGAGCTATCATCAGGCAACTGCCCCAAGGTCTTAAACGACAAAATAGCCGCTGCTTGCGCCATCGCTTCAATGACCAAAACGCCTGGCATGACAGGGTGTAAAGGATAATGACCAGGAAAAAAAGGTTCATTGATGCTGACGTTTTTCAACGCACGGATACGCTCATGCGGAATCACTTCAATTACTCGATCAATTAGCAAAAAGGGATAGCGATGCGGTAAATAATTCAGCACCTGATGAATATCCATTTGTGGGTTGTTTGCGTCAAAAACGGTCGTCTCAGGGGTATCGCTCATGTTTTCTTCTCCATGGCTTGCAGCCTTTGTTCAAGGGCGCGGATTTTATCGGCCATCGCATCCAGATGGCGCAAATGGGAAAAATTTCTTAGCCATTCGCCATGTGCCAAAAACGGCGATGATCCGCTATAGGTGCCAGCTTTGGTAATAGACTTGGTCACCAAGGTTCCGGTGGTCACAACCACCTCGTCAGCCAAGCTCAAATGACCTTGAATCATCGCTGCCCCGCCAATGCTGCAGCGCGCACCAATGACCGCGCTGCCCGCCACGCCCACGCAGCCTGCAATGGCTGTGTCCTTGCCGATTTTGACGTTATGCCCGATCTGGATTTGGTTATCGAGCTTCACACCATCGCCGATAATGGTGTCATCCAAAGCGCCGCGATCTATGGTGGTGTTCGCCCCGATCTCAACTTCATCGCCAATCACCACACGGCCGATTTGCGGAATTTTGACCCATGCCCCGGTGGCCTCGCGGGCAAAACCAAAACCATCGGAACCAATCACCACACCTGCGTGAATAATGCAGTTTTTCCCGATCACGCAATTGGCATATACCGTGACATTCGGTGCCAGGCGCGTGTCAGACTCAATGACAACATGCTCGCCGATACTGCAGTTAGTGCCAACCACTACCCCTGCACCAATTCGTGCGCCACGCCCTATGCTCACATTGACACCAATTTCGGCTGAATCAGCGACTTTTCCTGCCACAACTGCGCTAGCGTGAATACCAGGAACAGCCTTAGGCAAAGGGGAAAGCCACTGCGCCACCCGAGCGTAGTACAGATAGGGTTGGTCAGTCACAATCGCAGCGAAAGACAGGGGCGAACCGCTTTGGATATGCATCGCCAATGCCGCAGGTGACATGATGACTGCAGAAGCTTTGGTTTGTTGCAGCTGTCCTCGATACTTTGGATTAGACAGAAAAGATAAATCACCTGAGCCAGCGCTGTCTAAAGGCGCCACACGAGAAATGTTTATCGCTGCAGACGACAAGGCAAGCACATTGGACGCTATCGCCACAGGCTCAACAGAGGGGTGATTACCCGCCGTGAATTCTCTCGCCGTCTCATCAGCGCCGACATTCTTTACATCAGTCGCAGGAAACAATTCGCCACCCAAACAGGCGACAATCTCACCTAAATTCAACGATACGCCCAAAACGTTCTGCTACTTAGTTGCGCCATCGCCCAACGCTTTGATAACTTTATCTGTAATATCAATGCGCTGATTAAAATAGACGGCATCTTGAAAAATGATGTCAAACTTTTCAGCATCTGCAATTTGCTTAATCGTTTTGTTGATTTTCTCAAAAATCAACGCCATCTCGTCATTCTGGCGCTGACTCAAATCCTCACGAAACTCACGCTGCTTGCGCTGCAAGTCACGCGTCAATTCTGCAAGCTCTTTTTCTTTCATACGCCGCTCAGTTTCTGACAAGGGCGCTGCAGTTTTATCTAGCGCAGCCTGCAAGGCTTGCACTTGCTTAACCATACGCTGCAACTCTTGATCACGCTTTTCAAAGTCTTTTTCAATTCGTTTTTTCGCTTTGGCAGCCTGAGGTGACTCAGCTAGAACACGCTGATTATTAATGAAGCCAATTTTTGTTTCAGCCTGCGCTACGCTACTACTTAACGTGAGGATAGCAAGACCTGTTATTGCAATATATTTAAGCATGGCAGTCTCGATTGTCTGTGGTTTATAGCTGCGGTAAAAACTAGAAAGTCGAACCAAGCTGAAACTGGAATGCCTGAACTTGATCTTCCGGTTTTTTATTCAGTGGTTTTGCAAATGAGAATTTGAGCGGGCCTAAAGGTGAATTCCAGGAAGCAGAAAGCCCCGTGCTAAAACGAAGTGTACCGGAAGAAGACGCCTGCTCTCCATCACCATAAACACCCCCACCATCAAGAAAGGCACTAAAACGGAAAGACCGATCTTGCTTTGCGCCTGGTAAACCAAAAAGCATTTCAGCACTCCCTGTGACGCGTTTTGTACCTCCTAAAAAATCGCCTGTCAAAGGGTCTTTGGGGCCTAAGCTACTCGACTCAAATCCGCGTACTGAACCGATACCGCCTGCATAAAAATTTTTAAAGAAAGGTACCTCTTTCTCACCATAAGCCTCAGCCAAGCCGAGCTCGCCGGTTAAAGCTAAAGTGAAAGTTTTGTTCAACGGCGAGAAACGCTGATGTTTATACGTGCCGCGTACATAAGTTGAAGTACTTCCTGGCAGTGCTACTTCAAGACTCACACTATTAAAAGTGCCCTTGGTTGGATACAGCAAACTATCACGCTCATCTTTTTGCCAACCGAGTGTGCTTGTGATGGTTTTGCTTCGCTCCCCAAATTTAGTCACGTAATCAACATATCGCTGCGCAGGAAAGCTGCCTAATTTGAGCTTTGTCTGATCGTAGGAGAACCCTAGAAAGAGGTAATCATCCTCACCAATTGGAATGCCATATCGCACCCCGCCGCCCGTTGCATCGGCCGTAAAGCTGCTCAAATTCAACGAGGAAGTATCTGTTTTCCGAGTATAAAGATCAAAACCCTGGCTCACGCCGTCGATAGTGAAATAGGGATCGGTATGAGAAAGCGACAAAATGCGATTCGACTTGCTGGTGCTAATCTGAACACCAATATGCTTGCCGCTACCAAACACATTTTCCTGCTGAACTGCACCAGAGAGTGAGAGCTTCTCCGAGCTGGAAAAACCGGCGCCTAAAGAAATATTCCCGGTAGGCTTTTCCTTAACTTTCAAGTTAACGTCAATTTGATCAGTCGCGCCTGCAACTGCAGGCGTTTCCATCGAAACATCTTCAAAATAACCTAACCGATCAACACGATCACGGGATTTTTTTATACGTTCGCCGTTATACCAAGCAGACTCCATTTGTCGCACTTCTCGACGAATGACTTCATCTCGCGTACGCGTATTGCCAACCACATTGATTTGCCGCACATACACGCGACGCCCAGGATCTACCATCAATGTAAAAGCAACCTGTCTTTTTTCTCGATCAACTTCAGGCGCAGCATTCACATTAGCAAAAGCATAACCTTCATCGCCCAAGCGATCACTGATTGCCTTGGTCGTTTCAGTCATCGCCTCGCGTGAAAATACGTCACCAGGCTTCATTTTCACAAACTTTTTTAATTCAGCCTCGGGCAATAAAAAATTGCCAGCCAATTTAACTGTTGAGATTGAATACTTTTCACCTTCCGTGAGATTGATAGTGATATAGATATCTTGTTTATCAGATGAAATAGAAACTTGCGTTGATTCAATATTGAATTCCAAATAACCCTGATTCATATAAAAAGAACGCAAGGTTTCTAAATCGCCAGCGAGCTTTTGCTTCGAATATTGATCGCTCTTTGTATACCAGGTCAACCACCCTGGTGGAGTGATTGCCATCAGATCCCGCAAATCTTTTTCTTTGAATGCCTTGGCACCCACAATATTCACCTGCCTGATCTTGGCAACTTCACCCTCATTCACCGTAAACTTGATGGCGACCCGATTTCGCTCCATCGGCGTAACAGTTACTTTGATGTCCACACTGTAGCGCCCTTGAGAAAGGTACTGACGCTTCAACTCTTGCTCAGCCCGCTCGACCATCGCGCGATCAAAAATTCTGGATTCAGCTAAACCTACCTCACGCAAACCTTTTTTTAGATCTTCTGCCTTGAATGATTTAAGACCTACAAAATCAAGCGTTGCAATCGCAGGTCGCTCTTCGAGCACCACCACTAAAACCTGACCATCAATTTCAAGACGAACATCTTTAAAAAAACCAGTGGCAAACAACGCTTTGATTGCACTGGCGACTTTTTCATCATTAATGGTGTCGCCTATTTTGACTGGCAAATAAGAAAACACTGTACCCGCCTCTGTGCGCTGGATGCCTTCGACGCGAATATCCTTGACTTCAAAGGGTTCAAATGCAAAAACTGCGCGAGCTAATAAAGCTGAGACTACACCGGCAAGTATTTTTTTATTCATTGGGCACAGATAACAAAACCAAGTAAGCGAGAAATGTTTGGGTGACACTGACTCTAAAGCAGAGAAACAACAATCTCCGCGCATGACACAAATCAACCAACCAAGAGACGATGAAAGTCGTTATAAAAAGCAAACAGCATCAACAGGGCAAGCAAAGTAAAACCAATACGCTGGCCTATCTCCAGCACGCGCTCGGGAAGCGGCCCACCTTTGATGAATTCTGCAAGATAATACATTAAATGCCCCCCATCCAAAACCGGAATAGGCAGCAAATTCAATACACCAAGGCTAATACTGATCAAGGCAATAAAACTCAGGTAATAACTTAATCCTAACCGTGCGGTCTGGCCCGCATAATCTGCAATCGTCACAGGACCGGATAAATTTTTCCAGGACAAATCGCCAGTAATCATCCGCCCCATCATGCGCAAACTCATGAATGAGGTATCCCATGTTTTTGCAACTGCGCGCCATATTGCCTCATCAGCGGAATAACGCACAAGCGTTGTCATTTGCTCAAAAGCGGCTGGATCGTCTCGCACACCAATCCCCAAACGACCACCTTTAGCTGGGTCTTTCCCACTCATCTGTGGCGTAGCACTGAGCGTTAAGCGCTGTCCCGCGCGCTCTAAAATAAAAACCAGACGTTGATCAACTGATGCACGTACAACCGCCGTTACATCGGCCCATTCAGAGATTTTTTTATTCCCTACCTGCAAAATTTTATCGCCTGGCCTAAACCCGGCTATTGCTGCAGGGGACGCTGGCAACACTTGATCGACCACGGCCGGTAATGAAGGGCGATAAAGCACGAGGCCCAATGGCGTTAATGGGTCTTTTTCAGTCTCAGCGAGTGAAAACTGGAGATTATTCACCTCATACCTCAACGCATTTCCTTGCGGCGTGATTGCTTCTAAAACTAAAGGCTGACGATCCATCGTTTGACGCATGACTTCCCAACGTAAATCCTGCCAACTAGCGATAACCACGCCATTCACGCTGCGAACAACCGCTCCTGCTGAAATGCCAGCTTGTGCTGCGGCACTATTAGCAGGTGGTGTGCCCAGACGAGGCTTAAGTTCTGTCATGCCCGTCAAAAAGATGAGCCAATAAATAAAAATAGCCAAAAGTAAGTTTGCCAGCGGACCCGCAACCACAATAAAAGCACGCCGTCCAACGGTTTGCCGGTTGAATGCGCGAGGCAACTCGTGCGATGCAACTTCGCCCTCGCGTTCGTCAAGCATTTTTACGTAGCCACCCAATGGCAGCAAGGCTACAGCCCATTCTGTTTGATCTCGCCCTAGTCGTTTTGACCAAATCACTTTGCCAAACCCGATGGCGAAACGCAAAACTTTTACACCGCACAGCCGTGCCGCTAAAAAGTGTCCCATCTCGTGCACGATCACTAGTAGCCCTAGCGCCAACAGAAAAGCGCCTGCATAGAACAAAATCATCTGAAAGCTCATGGAAAGCGCCTCACGTCAAACTGGTACAGCGATTAAAAATCAAGATAAAGCCTGCAAGGCCTTACGTGCCATTTCACGCCCTGTGAGGTCAGCAGCCAAAACTGCCTCCAGCGAGTTAACCGATTGACAAGGCACTGCGGCTAAGGTTTCCGCAATGACAGTGGAAATATTGAGAAATGATAACTGCCCTGCTAAAAAAGCATGCACAGCAATTTCATTGGCTGCATTAAGCACTGCAGGCATATTGCCACCGGCCTTGAGCGCCTGATAGGCTAAGTCAAGACATGGGAAACGACATAAATCAGGTTGCTCAAACTGCAAAACACCAGTGGTAAATAAATTCAAGCGCGCCACCCCGGACTCAATACGTTCTGGCCAGGCCAGTGCATGAGCAATGGGGGTACGCATATCCGGATTGCCCAACTGAGCTAATACGGAGCCGTCAACGTACTCGACCAGCGAATGAATCACACTCTGAGGATGAATAACTACTTCGATACAATCAGCGGGCGCATTGAATAAATAATGTGCCTCGATGACCTCCAGACCTTTATTCATCATCGTCGCCGAATCAACAGAAATTTTTCGCCCCATAGTCCATTTGGGATGCGCTATGGCTTGTTCGGGGGTGACAGTTGCGAGGACATCCAATGCTACTTCGCGAAACGGGCCACCAGATGCGGTTAATAAGATGCGGCTAATTCCGGATGCTAAGAAATCCCCTGCATAAGCCATTGGCATGGATTGAAAGATCGCGTTATGTTCACTATCAATCGGCAATAAACAAGTACCTGATTGACGCACTTCCGCCATAAAAATATCACCTGCCATAACCAGCGCTTCTTTATTCGCTAGCAACACACGCTTGCCAGATTTCACTGCCGCCAACGTGGACATGAGTCCTGCCGCGCCCACAATAGCTGCCATAACTGTATCGACTTCGGTCAAGCTAGCAATATTTACCAGCGCTTCTGCCCCATACAGAACATCGGTTTTTATGCCTTGGGCACGAATTATTTTCTCAAGCTGTTGCGCAACTGTCGCTGTACCCACAACAGCATATAGTGGTTGAAATTGAAGGCACTGTTCAGCTAGTTTTTCAATCTGCGAGTGGCCGCTCAATGCCATCACGCGATAACGATCAGGATGACGTGCAACCACATCTAATGTACTCACGCCGATCGAACCAGTCGCACCAAGGATAGTAAGGTTCATCATGACAAAAGGTACATCAGCAAGGCAGCAAAAGGTAGTGTTGAAGTAAGACTATCAATTCGGTCTAACACGCCGCCATGACCGGGTAATAGAGCACTGCTGTCTTTGACACCAACTTGCCGCTTCAATAAAGACTCAAACAAATCACCGAGGACACTAATACCGGTCAACAGAGGTAATAATAGCAAAGCCTCTAAGCCCAGTTTTTGCGTTGCGCTGAATAGTTCGTTTGACGCAAACTTTGTGACAAACGAAGGTGCCCAGTTCATCAAACACACCCCATAAACCGCTACGCCAATCATCGCGCCTGCAACGCCCTCCCAAGTTTTGCCGGGACTGATCATGGGTGCCAGCTTATGTCGCCCAAAAAGGCGCCCAGTGAAATAAGCACCAATATCAGCAATCCATACAACCATCATGGTGGCGACCAATACCCAAGGGCTGATTTTATTGAGATAGGTCATGGCTGCCCATGTTGGCAAAATAACAATAAAACCGGTGCTATAAGCAAGAAAATCATTGCCGCGCAATGTCCATTTACGCGATAGCCATAATGGAACTACGATGAACCAAAAAGCAACCGACAGCATGAGTAAAACAGGCGTCCACTGGCTAGAAAAAATATAAATTTGCCAGCAAAATAAAAGCGTGACCAAACCGTACAACACACGCGCTGAGGGTGATTGCCGCATAAACCCACCCCACTCCCAAGCTGCACAGGCAGCAATCACGGCAAATGCAATAGGTGCTGCAAAACCTGGCAGATAAAACAGTATGCAAATCAGTGCCGCAACCAGACAGCTTGCGGTAATCATGCGGAGTTGAAGATTGGACATTAATTGTAATCAGCGCTGATCAATCAACAATAAAAACCCGCAAGCATACGATCATCATGTCGGCGCTGGTGATACGGCGGCTGAGCTTGCCAGCTTGGTCTGATCGCCCGTCCGACCAAAGCGACGCTCACGTTGCTGATAAGAAGCAATCGCTTCTTGCAAAGCTGCATCGGTAAAATCAGGCCAAAGCGTATCTGTAAAATAAAGCTCGCTATAGGCTAACTGCCACAAGAGAAAATTACTGATGCGCTGCTCGCCGCCTGTGCGAATAAACAAGTCCGGCTCAGGCGAATGAGCCAAGGCCAAATGAGGAATCAAATCATCTTCTGTGTAATGCCCAATTTTTTCTGGGTGTGCCAAAGCCAGTTGATTAGCTGCCTGCAAAATATCCCAACGACCGCCATAGTTCGCCGCAATAGTAAGCGTAAGACGAGTGTTTTTTGCGGTGAGGGACTCTCCTTCACGAATCAATGCAAGCAAGTGCGGTTCAAAAGCATTCAGATCACCCACAACGCGCAAACGTACGCCATTAGCGTGCAATTTACTGATCTCAGCTTGTAGCACTGTCACAAACAACTTCATCAAAAACAAGACTTCATCGGCTGGACGACGCCAGTTTTCAGATGAAAAAGCAAACAAGGTCAGATACTCAACCCCTTGAGTTATGCAAGCCTTGACCATCTCACGCACGGTATCCACACCACGCTTATGACCTACAACACGGGGTAAAAAGCGTTTTTTTGCCCAACGCCCATTGCCATCCATAATCATGGCAATATGCCGAGGCACTTTGCTCACCTGGGGTATTGCTTTTGTAGAGCTGGTATGCGCTGCCATCCGTACTTGCCCTCACATAATAATTGCCGCGTGACAGCGAATGAAAATTCAAGCTGACGCAGACAATTAGACTGCCATTAAGTCTTTTTCTTTGTCTGCTAGTAACTTGTCGACTTCCAACACGTAACGATCCGTCAGTTTTTGAATCTCATCTTGCGCACGACGCTCATCGTCCTCTGAAACTTCTTTCTTTTTCAAGGCTTCTTTCAAATGCGTATTGGCATCACGGCGCAAATTGCGTAATGCAATCTTGGCATTTTCACCTTCGTGCTTCACGACTTTAATTAAATCTTTACGACGCTCTTCTGTTAACGCAGGCATCGGCACACGAATCACATCACCCTGCGATGCAGGGTTCAAACCCAAATCTGAATCACGAATCGCTTTTTCTACCTTGGCAACCAAGGGCTTTTCCCAAGGCTGAACACCAATGGTTCGCGCATCGAGCAAGGTAATGTTTGCCACTTGGTTAATTGGCATCATCGAGCCGTAATAATCAACCTGCACGTGATCCAAAATACCTGTATGGGCACGACCCGTGCGAATTTTTCCTAAATCAGCCTGCAAGGACTCCAGGCTTTTCTTCATCTTTTGCTCAGTGACTTGTTTTAATTCGGGTATCACCAAAAGACTCCTTAATTAAACTATGGTTACAACTCAAACGTGAACCAGCGTACCCTCATCTTCGCCCATCACAACACGCAAGAGCGCACCAGACTTGAAAATAGAAAACACATTGATAGGCAGTTTTTGATCGCGACACAAGNNTTCCGTTGCATCACTTCATCAAAACTAATCCGGGCAAAGCGCGTAGCAGACATATCCTTTTTAGGGTCTGCGGTATAAATACCATCGACCTTAGTCGCCTTTAAAACCATTTCTGCACCAATTTCAGCCCCACGCAGTGCAGCAGCTGTATCAGTCGTAAAAAA
>DIUK01000044.1 GCA_002422995.1 Rhodocyclaceae bacterium UBA6160 | reverse complement strand
GGGCTTAGCCACATCAAAAAAAACTTCCGGCCGATCCAACGGCGGCGATTCCAGCGTTCCTACGGACTGTGCATGCCCAACCGGGGCGATCAAAATCAAAACAACCCAGACTGATAACAAACCACCTGTCCGGGCGCTCATTTACCTTGCTCCGCACTGATCCAGACATTACTCTTGCTGGTCATTTTTTTCCCTTCCGGCCCATAATCATCCCGTGTGGGAACAAAGAAAGCATAAAGCACACATTCTTTTGTCATGCAGGTTCCCCAATGTGCAATATTGGGCCAATGTATAAACTGTCCCGCGTCGACAACCACAGTGTGTCTAGACTCCTCGAAAATAAAGGCTAACCTCCCCTTGACAAGGTAACCATATTCTTCACCATGGATGCTTTCGTCGCCCAGCAGATGCCCTTTGGGGCCGGCTATCCAACGGTTATAAACAACCGTTGTCGTCGGACTGTGCCAATAACCAAGATAAAAGGTTTTGGGGATCACTTCCGGAATTTTTGATACATCATTTGTATTGAACATGATACGCGGCCCTTTATCCGGCCAGGGCGGGCCATCCTCAGCGGCGATGCCCATTAGCGGCATCAGCAACAGAGCTGCAAAGCCAAACAAAAACTTACGATTCAGCATTCCCCCTCCTCAGCGATAACAACTTATTGGTATAAAAAATCTCAAGCTGCTTGACTGGAATTTAACAGCCAGCATTTTCATTGTGCTTTTTTTTATGGAAGCTACCATACGTGTCATCAGATCGCAAACACCTAAAATTTTTCTTGACTTCCCAAAGAGGGCGATGTATAAACCAAGCACAAAATAAGTTATGCACGTGACTATCTGGTTCACTCATGCAAAGCCGGAGGAGAAGAAAATGAAGATGCTGAACGCTAACCGTGCGGGCATGGTTGCGCTCGCCTGCATCGTATCGACAAGCACTGCACACGCACTAGGTCTCACCGGCACGATCAAGCAAGACAACGGCCAGCCAGTCGCCGGAGTCATGATCAAGGTCACCAGCGCCAGCGCCGCCGCCATAGTGACTAAAGTGTTTACTGATGCCAAGGGGGAATATGCAGTACCTGATCTGGGCAAGAACGTCGGCGTCAATTCCATCTATGTCGAAACCTTCAAGCTAGGCTATGAACAAACCCAGCCGCAGGCCAAGGCGCTGGCCGTATTGCAACCCCAAATCCGCAAAGGTACCGCGCAGATTGATTTTGTCCTGAAGCCCACGGCCAACATCGCCGCCCAGGTGCCCTCATCGGCCTGGCTGGCGCTGGCGCCCGAGTCTCCCGAAAAACATCAGACGATATCTTCATGTAGTCAGTGCCACCAGTTGCCCAATGAGCGGATGAGAAAACTCGCCGAAGGACTTGCCGGCCAGGATGAAGCGCAACGCGAGAAGGTCTGGCGTGCAATGGTAGCCTCCATGCGTACAGCCTTTTACGGCGTATTGCAGTCCGAGCATTCACAAGGCATGACACCAGAATTGCTAGCTGAAGCATCCAAACCGGAAAATAGTTTTCTTGACCAAAAAGATGAAGATGTCGTTGCCCCCTGGCTGGCGAAATACATGCCGACCAATTTCGAACAATTTGCTGTTGCAGACAAAGCTAAATTCGCCGGTGTCCCACTCGGTGTGACGAAAAAAACCCTGATACGTGAATTCGCGTATGACGAAAAATCCTTCATGCGTGAAAGCCTGGTGCTGAATGGCGAATACTGGGTAGATGAGATTGCGCGTAACCGCATCGGCAAGGTGGATATCAAAACAGGCACTTACAAATGGTATGACGTACCTAGCCCAGGCGCACCGGCGCCACATACCATGGTCGCGGATGGTGAGGGCAATATCTGGGTAACACTGCTGGGTGGCATGGGTGAAATGGCTGCCGTGTTCAATCCCAAAACCGAAGTCTGGCGTATTTATGGCGGCTTCCCCAAAGGCATGGCAGCGCACGATTTTTCACAAGGTGCTCGCTATCTCATGGGATACGATAAGAACGACATATTTTGGATGACCGTGATCAGCCATAACAAGACCATCGGCTTCAACCGGAAGACGGGTGAAGTTACGCCCATGTATGACTTGCCAGTGCCCGATTGGGGAGGATCAGCATTCCATACCGGTGCCTATGGTGGCAGCATGACTTCCGACAAAAACTTCTGGTTCGCGCAAGACAACGGGGATTTCGGCCGCTTCAATACCGAAACCCGCAAGGTTGACCATGTCATCAAGTACGGTTACGGTGCCGGACCGCATCGAATGGTGGTTGCCGACAATGACCTGATCTATCTGACATTGATTGGCGCAGGTCAAATCTCAGTCATTGATGCCAAGAAACTCAAGGAAATCAAACGCATTGACCTGCCCAATCGCGGCAGCGCTCCTTATTCCATTGCGCTCGATACGCGCAGGAATGCGCTGTGGGTTGGCACCGTCAATAACGATAGCCTGTTCAAGTACGACATCCGCAGCGGAAAGTTCACCGAATATCCGGTCGGCATCAAGGACCTGCACATGCGCATTATTTCTGTCGATAACAAAACGGGGGATTTGTGGATCGCAAGTTCCCCGCTTCCATCCAATGAAAGCGAAATGCGCCGCACACTTTTGTACCGCCCGGGCGATACTTAATTGTCCTTTACAATGCTTAAACTACTAACTTTACTAGTCTGACAACTTTAGCTGTGAAAATATGCTGCAACAAAGGAAGAACGGCATGAAATATAGGTACGATAGCCACACGATAGTTCATTACGCAGTACCGTTTTCGTTAAATTTCCTGTTTGTTTAGTGTTGCATTATAAACAGGGTCACTTACATAAGAGGAGCCTCTCATGAATCATCCTAGAAGTGCGGAATTATCATCACAGAAGTGGACCTTGCAATATCCTGAATTGGGCACAGACCCAGTGCCCCATTCGGTGAATACTTCGGCGGCATACTTTGAAAAAGAGCGTGAGAAACTGTTCAAGCGTACGTGGCTGTTTCTGTGCCGCGACGATGAACTTCCCCGGCCAGGCTGTTACGTAGTCAAACAGGTGGCGATTCTCGAAACCTCAGTGTTACTAGCACGGGGTAATGATGGTATCATACGCGCCTTCCACAACTCTTGTCGGCATCGTGGCAACAAGGTGGTCATGGGTGGCGGAGAAAAAAGTGGCGAAAGCAAAGGCTTTATCTGCGGCTTTCACGGTTGGACCTATGACCTTCAAGGAAAGCTGAAGAACATCGTCGACGAAGAAGATTTTTTCGATATTGACAAGTCCAAATTAGGCCTCAAGCCGATCCACTGTGGTGTCTGGCGCGGCTTCATATTCATTAATGCCATGGACACGCCTCACGAAACCCTTGAGGAAGCGCTTGGACAATGGGGTCGTGATGTAGCTGCATTCCCCTTCGAGAACTTCGAACTGGTGAATGTGTATTCTGCTAATATACGCTGTAACTGGAAAATCGCCCTAGATGCCTTTCAGGAGAATTATCATGTACAGACTCTGCATGGACGAAGTGCGGCAGCGGCTCTAAACTCCAAAAGCAATCCGTTTGGACACCTGCTGGATGTGCGGTTGTTCCCGGAAGGACATCGGCAGGCAGCCCTCCCAGCTAATCTCAGTTTTGAGCCGGCACCAGCTGTCCAGATGGCAGTAAAGTATGCGGGAGGTGCTAATGTCTATGCATATTCGGATAGTAGTCAACGCAAAATCTCTGGCGCGAATCGGACGGGTAGCTCCGACTGGTCTTTTGATCTTAATGTAATTTTCCCGCATGTACAACTGATTGTCAGTGACGCGTTCGTCCTTACTCAACATTACTGGCCGGTCTCGGTGGATGAAACCTATTGGGAACTACGTCAATATTTGCCAATTTCCACGAGTGTAGCCGGGCGCATCGCTCAGCAAAATTCCCAAGCGGCGCTGCGTGATGTGATCCGCGAAGACTTGGTAACGCTTGAGAACACGCAGACGGTGTTGCGCTCCGGTGCTATCACACACATGCAGCTCTGCGATTCCGAAATCACCGTGCGCCATTCGTATTACAAAGTAGATGAGCGCATCAATGCACCGGACTAAAACAGGAGAACTTCTTATGCCTACACTACCGAAAGAATTTGCCGATCTTGAACGTTTTGTTACCGCAGGCTGGGCTTTACCGCGTGAACATGCCCGCTGGAAGCGTCGTGTCACAAGCAGCATCGCCGAAATCAAGGATTTCTACGAAACCCTGTTGCCACGCATGGATGCGATGGTGAAATATCTTGACCGCCATCCGCTAAGTGAGGTGCCAGAGGGTGACCGCCCCTTGCTCTACCTTGCGCTGGCTTTCATGGATGTGTCGCCATCATGGGAAGTCTTCCATGCTGCCGACCTGCCTGAACCGGTTTTTGAGATTGATCGCATGCATATCGTTGAGCGCCCTTACCCTTGGGAATTGGCGACTTAACCAAGCGCGTCGCCATGGCATTATCAATGGACGGGCTTTTTTTGCAGTAAAAATAAAATACTTGGTTCGAATGTAGTTCATTGGCGGATTCAAGGTTGAAGTGCAACAGGGTTATGACTCGAGTGTAGCTGCTTCATAAATACTTCGTGCGGAGTCTTGAAGCCGAGGTATTTTCTGGGTCGGTGATTCAGTCGCTGCATGGCGAATTCGATGTCCTTCTGGGTGATTTCACGGAAGGATATTTTCTTTGGGAAGAGCTGGCGGATCAGGCCATTCATGTTCTCGTTGGCGCCGCGCTCCCAGGAAGCATAGGGGTGAGCGAAGTAGAAGTCGGCCCCGAGTTCGCCGGCAATGCGCTGGTGCTGTGCGAACTCCCTGACGTTGTCGGTCGTCAGGGTATGAACGCATTCAGCGAAAGGCCTCAGCAAAGAGATCATCGCATCCGAGACTGCCCTGCGCCGTCTTGAACGGCACATGAGCGATCAGCGCGTAGCGGGATTGGCGTTCATTGAGTGTAACCAAAGCTTGCTGCTGGCCGGCGCCGATGACCAGGTCGGCTTCCCAGTCACCGAAACGCTCAAGCGTATCCACGATAGCAGGACGCAGATCAATCGATACCTGGTTAGGAATGCAGCCACGCCGCTCGCGGCTGCCGTAGCATTTTCGTCGTGCTTTCTGACAGCGTAGTGCGCGGTTGTAGCGTGCCGCCACGACGCTTGTCGGCATAGATGCGGCTATAGATGCTCTCGTGGCTGACCGTGGGCAGGCCGCGCTCTTCCAGTCGGGGCTCCACAGCGCACCGAGTTGCTCATCGACAAAGACCCAGGTTTCATCAGCAATGCGAGGCCCGTTCTCACAGGCACGCATGCGGGCCTGTGAGAACTCGTGTGCTGGCTTCGGCCGATAGCCGCGCTGCCCGCGATTGCGGCGGAGCTCCTTGATCGGCATCCCCGCACTGGCCTCTTTCAGAAAACCAATGATCTGTTCTTCGCTGTATCTGCTCTTCTTCATGTCCGTCATTCTCCATAATTTGACGGACTTCTCTACTTTAGATTGGTATGGCTGGCAGGGGGCAGGTCACGGTATCTATATCTATATTTACCGGGGCTTTAAAATAATGCACAGAGAGCCGCTTGGCGCACCGTGAAGCCCGCTAGGCTTATGCCATACGAAAGGCCGCCTGAGTTGCAAAACCGTGTCCAGAAAATGCGGGCCGGTACAGCCTTGTGATGGACAATTAAGCAAAAAATAGAATCAGAATTCTTCGCAATACGAAGAACTCTGATCCGAATTGCCGTAAGGCTTGATTAGAACTGGTATGTCAAGCGTGCCCCAAGTTGACTATTGTTACCTTGCCCGCCAAGCCCATGAGTGCAGTCTGCACCAGACCCATCTGGTGCCGTATTGCACCCGCCCAGCATATTTGGCATAGCCAATATTGCATTTACCAAGAGACGCCAGTGGTTACCGTATAGAAAGTTGACTGCCGGGATCAATGCACCCGAACCATA
>DIUK01000067.1 GCA_002422995.1 Rhodocyclaceae bacterium UBA6160 | reverse complement strand
CGCCGAGTACCTGTCCGGCCTTGACCTGGTCGCCTACATGCACCTCCAGGCGTTTGACGCGCCCGGCAAACGTCGGCCCGATTTTGTAGGTGTAGCGCGCCTCCACCGTGCCGATGCCGAACAGCGCCGGTGTGATAGCCCGTGATTCCACGCTTGCCACCGTCACAGCGACCGGAGCGAGCGGCCCTGATCGAAGGCCGACATAAATAAAAAGCACCAGCAAAGGAATGATGACGGCAAGCAGCGCCAGGGTGCGGCCTTGCAAGGGTAACTTTTTCATTGCGCACTCCTTATGCCACGCCGATAAATTGCAAAGACGCGCGGCGCATGGTGGTGCATAAGCCCCACATCACCCGCCAACAGCGATTGCATGACCAAGCCCTGGATCGTGCCAATGAACAGCGTTGCCGCCGCCTCGTTGTCAAGCGCGGGGGACAACTCGCCGCTGGCCTTGCCTTTCTCGATGAGACGATGCAAACGTTCGCCGTAGCGCTGAATCAAGGTTTGCACCATGCGCTTGGCCGGTGTCGATTCGGCACGCTGAAGCTCACCAAACATCATTCTAGGCACGCCTGGGTGCTCAACAACGAATTCAACATGACTCATGAACATCGCCTCCATGGCTGCCAAGGGCGACTCGATTCCTTGTGCGGATCGATCGATTCTGGCTAATAGGCGCTCTGCTACCCACTCCATGACCGCCTGCCAAATAGCGTCCTTGTTCGGGAAGTGCCGAAACAGTGCACCTTGGGTCAAGTTCATGTGTTTAGCGATAGCCGCAGTGGTTATCTCGCTTGGGTTTTGTGAACCGGCAAGCGCCACGACGGACGCGATAGTTACGGCACGACGTTCATCGGCCGGCAGATGCTTTGGGCGTGTGTCCATGAGCACTCCTGGTAAGATAGCAATTGATTACTATCTTACTGCAAGAAGCAACTTAACAAGAGTCTGCAATCGGCTTGGCGTGCTTTATTTTCCGTTTTCTGAGACGCCCCCAATACCAGCAAGGAAAATGGACCAAGGTTTTCACGCAGGCCAAGCTGGATAAGTGATTTAGGCATGGCAATCGAATCAAGATCCAGCGAAAACGGAGGGGCTTGGTGCTAAAAAGGCAAGTCGGGAGGAATCATTGAACTGCGGCACTTTCGCTTAACCGACCATCTTCCAGATGCAGCACCCGATTGGCGCGCACAGCCAAACTCGCATCATGCGTGACCATGACCAGTGCGGTGCCGTTTTGGCCACATAAATCAAGCAATAAATCAAACACCGCATCGGCTGATGCACGATCAAGATTGCCCGTAGGCTCGTCCACCAGCAGGCAGGCAGGCTGGGTCACTAACGCACGGGCAACCGCCACACGCTGACGCTCGCCACCCGATAGCGCGCCAGGACGATGTGTCAAGCGATGCCCTAGTCCCACGTGCTGTAGTACGGCTGTCGCCTTTGCCAAGGCTTCGTTTTTTGCCATGCGGCGAATAAACAAAGGCATCGCCACATTTTCCAGTGCAGAAAATTCGGCCAGCAAGTGATGAAATTGATACACAAAACCCAGCGATTGATTGCGCAAGCGGCCACGCTCGGCTTCGCTCACTTGTGCGAGATCCTGCCCCAGCAGCATCACCTTACCGTCACTGGGTTGATCTAGCCCTCCCAGCAAATGCAGCAATGTACTCTTGCCAGAACCACTCGCACCGACAATAGCCGCCGTCTCGCCAGCGCCGACTTCTAACGCAATGCCGGATAACACAGGCACAGTCACATCACCTTGGTGAAACACTTTGGTAAGACCTGCGCATGAAATGACCTTACTCATAGCGCAAAGCCTCCGCCGGTTGGGTTCGCGACGCACGCCAGCTGGGATAGAGCGTCGCCAGTAAGGTCAGGACAAACGACACCCCACTAATTGTTGCAACATCTGACCAGTGCATATCCGAGGGCAGTTCGGTAATGTAGTACACCTCTTTAGATAAAAACTGCATACCAAATAGGCGCTCGATAAATGGCACAACTACATCAATATTGAGCGATACCGCAACCCCCATGAATACGCCGGCAAGTAAGCCAATTACGCCAATCAGCGTGCCTTGAACAATGAAAATGCTCATGATGCTTGGCGGACTGGCGCCTAGCGTGCGCAAAATCGCAATGTCTGCACGCTTGTCTTGCACCGCCATGACCAGCGTCGACACAATATTGAACGCGGCTACAGCGACGATCAGCAACAAAATCAGAAACATCATGCGTTTTTCTATCTCCACGGCACGAAAAAAATTGGCATGGCTGCGTGTCCAGTCACTCACGCCTTCATCAACATCTAAATAGCGTAAAAGTTCACGGCTGATTTGCGGCGCAGCAAATAAATCATCCACTTTCAGGCGCACGCCAGAGACGCGGTCATCCATGCGATACAGGGTTTGCGCGTCAGTCATGTTGATCAGCGCCAGCCCCGAATCGAATTCGTACATGCCTACGTTAAATACACCCACCACGCGAAACTGCTTGACGCGCGGCAAAATGGCGGCAGGCGTCACCAAACCTTGCGGTGCCAACAAGGTTATTTTGTCGCCCACACCCACACGCAAGGCACTCGCCAACTCTGCACCCAGAACCATGCCAAACTCACCAGGAACAAGCTGCGCTAACTTACCTGCGCTCATGTGCTGGCTAAACTGTGCAACGGTATCCTCTGCCTGCGGCACAATGCCGCGTACCATCACGCCACGCACTTGCCCGTCAAAACTCAGCATGCCTTGCTGCTGTACAAATGGCGCAACGGCTTTAACTCTTGGATGGCGCGCTACATTTTGCACGACACGACTCCAGTCAGCCAACTCACCTGACGCATTCGAGACTTGAATGTGCGAAACCACCCCCAAAATCCGCTCGCGCAGCTCCTGCTGAAAACCATTCATGACAGACAAGACGATAATCAGCGCGGCCACACCAAGCGCTAAGCCAAGCATGGAAATTAGTGCAATAAAGGAAATAAACTGATTGCCTCCGCCTTCGCGGGGCTGGGCGCGCGTGTAGCGCAACCCGATGAAGATTTCATAAAGCATAGGTGCTAAGCGAGTAATGTTCGCAGATCAATCAACCCGTTTGGGTCGGAGCTGCATGTTAACATGCCCTGATCCTGACACATCATGCCAAACCTGATTCCGCTCGATCAGTCCTCCTGTGCAGATAATGCACACAGCCCTGTTATCAAAAAATCAAGAGATACATTAAATGACCCTACAAGCGCAGCTGAGCCAAGAATGGATTACCCTGCAAAATAACTATGAACAATATGAGAGAGGTGGTTTACTCATCAAACTAGTGACCTTGGTGCTGACTGTCATCGGACTCATATTTGATTTGGCTATCGTAACGCTAAGTGTGCTGATCATTATGTTATGGCTACAGGAAAGCATTTTCAGGACATATCAGGCAAGACTAGGGCAGCGTATTCTGCGCGTGGAAGGACTGATCAAACAGGATATGCCAGCCAATGGCTTGGCCTTTCAACTCCACGCAGAGTGGCTGGCAAATCGCCAAGGGACGCTGGGATTACTGAATGAATATATCGCCAGCGCAATAAAGCCTACTGTCGCATTTCCCTATGCCTTGCTTTTGATAGGCTTGACAGGCCTCGCGGTTTGAGTTGTATCTAATGTCATTTTCAGACTGCATGAAATGCCGCGTGTAAAACATCTGCCAATGCTATACCCATGCTTACGCTCATTATCCCTGGCCTGATTTGGCCGTATCAAGCCTTGCTTGACCTCACCAGCGGTCTAACGCCAAGTCCAAAACCACGTCCGCAAAACACGCCCTCACTGCCATCGATTCTCCCTGCTTTTTCCACTTTGCTTGGCCGCGGGAAACTCACTCACTTGCCACCGGCTACGGTTCACCAAGCCGTAGCGCACAGGTTGGGGCTTCCTACCCCTTTACCGGCTGCGGCCTTACGCGAATTAGCGCTTCATGCAGCCCGCGCCGTCAATACGCCGGCAACCAACACATATCACTTGCCTGGCTCCATGCTGTGTCTTGATCCCGTTCATCTGAGCATTGAGCAAACCCGCCTCCGTGTGGATGATCCGCAACATTTAGCGCTCAGCATGGCTGAAGCAGAAACTATCGCCGTATCACTAGCGCCGACTTTTTCTACTTTAGGCACGCTGACCGTACTGACACCCAATGCCTGGAATCTGCATCTGTATTCTCATACGCCAGCGCTCAACTTTCCGCTAGCCCCTCCGTTGCCTGAGAGCATTGCTCGTGCTGCGCCCCCCTTATCTGCCACATCGGCTGCGGCGTCTTGGCGCCAGGCCATAAATGAAGCCAACATGATTCTGCACACGCACCCGGTCAATCTGTCACGCAGCGGTCAAGGAAAACCTACTGTCAACAGCCTGTGGCCATGGGGTGCGGGTGCATTGCCAACAGATCTAAACACTTGCAAGCATTTATCAGTTGATCGCATTCATAGTCACGACCTGGTCATTCAAGGCGCAGCACGCAGCCAAAATATTGCCTATACCCCATCACTTTCAATCGCTGAATTAAAACCCAAAGAGCATGCGCTTTACGTTCTTGATGCACTTGACCTACCTGCCCGCACGGGTGATACCTATACTTGGCGAGCTGCACTTTTAGAATTGGAAAAAGACTGGTTCGTGCCGCTTTTGCAAGCGTTACATGCTGGGCATATTCCGCAAATTCAACTGATTGCGCCAGGTGATGAAGCCAGCATCACTCTCAGCATCAAGCGATACCAGCTTTGGCAATTCTGGCGCAAGCCAGCGCCAATGACTGTATTGGCCACACCAACTCACTAGATCCTTCCAGGCAACAAATCCATGACGCAACACTTATCCAGCATTCATATTCAATCCCGCAATGTGCCACCACGCGCCGCCTGGGCCTTGCAGGAAGCCGGCGTGCATCCGCTACTCTCCCGCCTGTATGCCGCACGCGGCGTGCGCGCAATGGACGAGCTGGACACCCGCAGCGCAGCGCTCTTGCCGCCCGATCAACTCAAAGGCGCAACAGCAGCAGCCAGCTTGCTAGCCGACGCCATTGCCGCCAAAAAGCGTCTGCTGATCGTGGCAGATTATGATTGTGATGGCGCCACCGCTTGCGCTGTTGGCTTGCGTGCCCTGCGCATGATGGGCGCAACCGTCGATTATCTAGTACCAGACAGGTTCAAACTTGGCTATGGCTTGTCCTTGGACGTAGCCAAATTAGCCGCCGAGCGAGAACCAAACGTCGTCATCACCGTAGATAACGGCATTGCCAGTATCGAAGGCGTGGCTGAGTTAAAAGCCCGTGGCATTCAAGTCGTCATTACCGACCACCACCTGCCAGGAGACATGCTGCCTGCGGCAGACGTGATCGTCAATCCTAATCAGCCAGGCTGTCATTTCCCCAGCAAGGCACTCGCTGGCGTGGGCGTCATGTTTTATGTTGCCCTAGCGCTGCGCGCTGAACTGCGCCAGCGCGGCGCATTCTCTAAAGATCAAGAACCTAACTTGGCCAGCTTGCTTGACCTTGTTGCACTAGGCACCGTGGCCGACGTCGTGGCACTGGATCGCAACAACCGCATTCTGGTCACCCAAGGACTCACACGCATGCGCGCAGGCCACATGCAGCCAGGTGTTCAGGCTTTATTTGCCATTGCCGGACGCGACGCCACGCGTGCTGCCACATTTGATCTGGGCTTCATGCTCGGCCCACGGCTTAATGCTGCCGGCAGGTTAGCCGATATGTCGCTAGGCATTGAAGGCTTGACTACAAATGACACCGCTCGTGCCTTGAATATTGCCCAGCAGCTTGATGCCATTAACCGCGAACGACGCGTCATCGAGACCAGCATGAAAGAAGATGCCGAGATGATTCTGGCATCGGTTGACCCTAACGATCAAGCCAGTATTGTGCTATTCGACCCAGACTGGCACCAAGGTGTGATCGGCATTTTAGCCGGACGGGTCAAGGAAAAATTTCACCGCCCCACCTTTGCATTTGCCCGTGGCGAAGACGGGGAACTCAAAGCCTCAGGGCGTTCTATCCCTGGCTTGCATCTGCGCGATGCACTCGATTTAGTCAGCAAACGCGCCTCTGGCTTGTTATTGCGGTTTGGCGGTCACGCCGCAGCCGCTGGGCTCACCCTGGAAGAAGACCGGCTCACAGAGTTTGAAGAATTATTTGAAGCCGTCTGCCAAGAACTGCTCTCCCCGGCTGATCTCCAGCGAACGCTAGAAACCGATGGTGCCCTGGAAAGCGGCTATTTTTCACTCGATGCTGTACGACTCATGCAACAGGCCGTCTGGGGACAAGCCTTTCCAGCCCCCATCTTTGACGACACGTTCGACGTCACTTACCAAAAAGTTTTGAAAGACAAACACTTGAAGTTACGACTAAAAAAAGGCCAAACCCAATTTGATGCAATACAGTTCAACTTTGCCGGCAGTGCGCCTAATCGCATTCATGCAGCCTTTCGTCTGGATATCAACGAATGGAACGGGAACCAATCGGTACAGCTGCTATTAGAGCATTTTGAAGAAGCAACCTAGCCAATACAAAAAGTGACAGGGCTGTTTCAATACCCAAGCAATAAAACATCAATTTCTCAAGATTTATACTGTACGAATTCATCTCAAAAAAAGGAAAATCATGGCTCGCGTCGTTCGGTTTCATCAAACAGGAGGCCCTGAAGTTTTACAACTCGTGGACGAAACTATCGGCGCACCTGTATCAGGTGAAGCCAGAGTTCGCATCCAGAGTATTGGCCTTAATCGTGCTGAGGCAGCTTATCGATCAGGCACTTACATTGAACAACCTGTATTCCCATCACGCATTGGTTATGAGGCTGCCGGCATTATCGAGGCGCTAGGCGATGCGCAAAGCGAATTCAAGGTTGGTGACCCAGTATGCATACTGCCTGAGTTTTCGATGACACGTTATGGTGTCTGTGCAGAAACTGCGATCGTACCAAGTGCTGCTCTTATGAAGCGGCCTGCGGAGCTCAATGAAATCGAGGCTGCCGCAATTTGGATGCCCTACATGACCGCGTGGGGTGCGCTTAGCGCCTGTACTCCTTTTGCTAACGGTGATGCAGTCGTTATTACTGCAGCCTCCAGCAGCGTGGGTTTAGCTGCCATTCAAGTAGCCAAACGCTTGGGCGCAGTGCCCATTGCCGTGACGCGAACAGCAGAAAAACGCGCCACATTGATTGCAGCGGGCGCGCCGCATATCATCGTGAGCACAGAAGAAGATATCGCTGAACGTGTTATGAGTATTACCCAGAATAAGGGGGCACGCATGGTATTTGACCCCATTGCCGGCCCGGGCGTTATTGACCTTGCTGCAGCGCTTGGTCTGGGTGGTGTTCTGGTGATTTATGGCAACCTGAGCGGTCGTGGCCATGAAACGCCCTATCCTTACATGCAGGCTATGCGTAAAAATCTCACCATGCGTCCTTATCTTATTTTTCCGGATATGGCGATTCCAGCAAGGCATGCAGCAGCGTGTGATTTCATTCTTTCCGGATTGAAAGATAAAAGCCTGAAACCCGTTATTGCTAAAACTTTTCCGCTAGATCAAGCGATAGAGGCCTACCGCTATCTGGAAAGTAATCAACAGATTGGGAAAGTGGTCATTACCGTACCCAGCTGAGCTTGGGAAAGCGGGATGATTTAATTAAAGTTAATTATAGATACTTCATACAAGAGTATATTTATTAAGGATAAAAATGAAAGTCAAAGCAGCAGTTGCTTATCAAGCAGGTGCCCCTCTCTCCATTGACATGGTGGATTTGGCAGGCCCTAAAGCAGGCGAGGTATTGGTGGAGATCAAGGCTTCCGGTGTCTGCCATACCGATGCTTTTACTCTATCAGGGGACGATCCCGAAGGCATTTTCCCGGCGATTCTCGGCCACGAGGGTGCGGGCATTGTGGTCGAGGTCGGTGCAGGGGTTACCAGCGTTAAGCCAGGCGACCATGTGATTCCGCTCTACACGCCGGAATGCCGCCAGTGCGAATATTGCCTGTCGCAAAAGACCAACCTTTGCCAGGCGATTCGCAGCACCCAAGGTCAGGGTTTGATGCCGGATGGCACAAGCCGTTTCAGCCTGAATGGCAAGCCGGTTTTTCATTACATGGGTACTTCAACTTTCGCGCAGTACACCGTGATGCCTGAAATCGCCGTTGCCAAAATCCGTGAAGATGCACCGTTCGATAAGGTCTGCTATATCGGCTGTGGCGTAACCACCGGCGTTGGCGCGGTGGTTAATACGGCCAAAGTCCGCCCCGGGGACCGCGTCGTAGTGTTTGGTTTGGGCGGTATTGGACTCAATGTCATCCAAGGCGCGCGCATGGTGGGTGCCGACATGATCATTGGCGTGGATATCAACCCCGCACGCCAGGCACTGGCTGAAAAATTCGGCATGACGCATTTTGTGAATCCAAAAGAAGTCGAGGGTGACTTAGTTCCTTATCTGGTGAGTCTCACCAAAGGCGGTGCAGATCACACCTTTGAATGCGTTGGCAATGTCGATCTGATGCGGCAAGCCCTGGAGTGTTGCCACAAGGGCTGGGGGGTGAGTACGATTGTCGGCGTGGCAGGTGCGGGCAAGGAAATTGCCACCCGCCCCTTTCAGCTAGTCACCGGCCGCGTCTGGCAGGGCTCAGCCTTCGGTGGCGCCAGAGGCCGCACGGATGTGCCAAAAATTGTGGATTGGTATATGGACGGCAAAATCAACATTGACGACCTGATCACCCATGTCATGCCCATTGAACAGATCAATGATGCTTTTGACTTGATGCATGAAGGCAAATCAATTCGTTCCGTGGTGACGTTTTAATAAAAATGGCGGATTCAAAAAAACCTCCCGCTCAGCTAGCGGGCGGGAGGTTTTTTAGTTTCCTGTGATTATTTCCAGTCTTCAGCGATCATCTGCGCACCCCGCCAGGCAATCGCCATTGTGGCGGCATGCGTGTGGGCCGAAACAACCATTGGCATAATCGACGCATCAATCACCCGTAATCCCTGGGTGCCACGCACGCGCAAGCGCTCATCAACAACTGCGTCTGCGCCCTGCCCCATTTTGCAGCTGCCCACCGGGTGATACACCGAGCCACCGTAGTTAAGGTAATATTTTTTCGCATCCTCGTCTGACTTGACCGTATCTGCCGGATAAGTCTCAAAAGAAATCAAATCGGCGATCGGCTTGGTGGCGGCCACCTGGCGAATAGCTTTGACCAGTTTCGGGCCATAAGCCA
>DIUK01000129.1 GCA_002422995.1 Rhodocyclaceae bacterium UBA6160 | reverse complement strand
CCACGGCAACGCGCGCGGCGTTGGGCAGGTGATGGCTTAACCACGCGTGGCACTGTGCCAAAGACTGCGCGTGAGAATAAACCTGAGTCACTGCCGCAAGGCTGGCATGCCCCATGAGCTGATGATGGATCGCCAAGTTGATTTCACCGCAAATCATGAGCGGGGACGACAACAGCAAATCCAGGGTGCGAGCAATCGCCCCTTCAGTCGAGTTTTCGACCGGCACGACGCCATAGTCGGCCGTGCCGGATTCAACGGCGCGAAAAATTTCGTCTATTGATGGGCAAGGTAAAAACGTGGGGGCTGAACCAAAGTGCTTTACAGCAGCCGCTTCAGAATACGTCCCCGCAGGCCCTAAAAAAGCAATGTTCAATGGTTGTTCTAACGCCAGGCAAGCTGACATCACTTCCCGCACAATGCGCTGCGCGGCTACAGCAGACAAGGGGCCAGGATTGGCTTCTGCCACCCGGCGCAATACCTGCGCCTCGCGCTCGGGTCGATAAATCGCCCCTTGCTTGATATGGCCTATGCGCTGGGCAATTGTTGCACGCTCGTTGATAAGTTGCAGCAACTCGCCATCCAGCGCATCAATTCTTGTCCTTAGCTGCTGTAATTCCTGCTCTGCGTCAGCCATGCTGTTATCCGTTATCCGTGGGTTCTGGCAAATTCATCCATGTACGCGACCAGCGCTTGCACGCCCTCATTAGGCATCGCGTTGTAAAGCGAAGCACGCATGCCACCAAACGAGCGATGGCCTTTGAGCTGCACGAGATTGCGCGCTTGTGCGCCCTTGATAAAAGTCTCATCCAGGGCAGCATCTTGCAGAAGAAATGGCACATTCATCAACGACCGGTCCGCAACGCGCACTGGGTTGCTATAAAAACTCGTGGAATCGAGGTAGTCGTATAAAAGACGAGCTTTTGCGACATTGTTTTTTTGCACTGCAGCCAAGCCGCCCTGTTGCTTTAACCACTGAAATACCAGACCGGCAATGTAAATGCCGTATGTCGGCGGCGTGTTGTACATTGAGCCATGATCCGCATGCGTTTTATAGTCCAGCATGGTTTGCGGCCGAGGCACGCCTTTGCCGAGCAAATCCTCACGCACTATCACGAGTGTGACGCCCGCCGGACCAATATTTTTTTGCGCCCCAGCGTAAATCAGGCCATATTTACTGACGTCAATAGGCTTGGACAAAATGTTCGACGACATATCGCAAACCAGCGGAATATCGCGCATCCCGCCCGGCAAGCCGGACAAATCCGGCGTCCAGTGAAACTCGACACCCCCTATCGTCTCATTGGCCGTGTAATGCACATACGCGGCATTCGGGTCCAGCTTCCATTCCTGCAACGCAGGTGCATAGGAAAAATGCGCGGCTTCACTTGAAGCCACCACATTCACCCGACCAAACCGCCGCGCTTCAGCGATGGCCTTGCTAGACCATACGCCAGTATCCACATAATCCGCACTGACTTTACCGCGCAACAGGTTGAGCGGCACCATTTCAAACTGCAGCGTTGCCCCGCCCTGCAAAAACAGGACTTTATAGTTGTCGGGAATAGCCAACAACTCACGCAAGTCCGCTTCCGCTTGCGCCAGAATGCTCATAAAGTACGAACCGCGGTGGCTCATTTCCATCACCGACTGGCCACAGCCATGCCAGTCCAGCATCTCTTCTGCGGCTTGCTTTAAAACACTTTCCGGCAAGGTTGCAGGTCCTGCGCTAAAGTTAAATACACGCGCCATCGCAGGCTAGTCCTCCGCTTCAGGTCGATCTGGATCGTTGATTTCGTTGTTGCCGTCGTTACTTCGGTCAGCTGATTCACCGGCTGCGGACTCAACATGATCAGCAGTCTCAGCAACCTCGTCATCCACCCCTTCGGTCTCTACCACCTTTTCCAGACCCGCAAGATAGGTGCCTTCATCCAGGTTGATCAAGGTCACGCCTTGGGTTGAGCGCCCCATGACACGAATGTCATTGACGCGGGTACGGATCAGCACGCCGCCGGTTGAGATCAACATGATTTCTTCATTCGTCTCGCCCTGCGCCGCCAAAACTGCCGCAACCACACGGCCATTGCGCTCTGAAGTCTGGATTGCAATCATGCCTTTCGTACCGCGCCCGTGCCGGGTGTATTCACCGATTGGAGTACGCTTGCCGTAACCATTCTCGGTAGCTGTCAATACCGACCATTCCTCGCTGTCAGCCACCAGCATGGAGATCACGCGTTGACCATCTTCGAGCATCATGCCGCGCACACCACGCGCTTCGCGACCCATCGGACGAACATCATTCTCGTCAAAGCGAACGGCTTTACCGGCGTCAGAAAACAGCATCACATCTGAATGACCATTGGTAATCGCCACGCCTATCAAGTGATCGCCCTCATCCAGACCAACCGCGATAATACCGGCCTTGCGCGGGTTGGAAAAATTGGTCAGCGGGGTTTTTTTCACCGTACCCATGGCCGTCGCCATAAAAACAAAGTGCTGCTCGTCAAACTCCTTGACTGGCAAAATTGCGGTGATTTTTTCGTCTTTTTCCAGCGGGAACAGATTGACAATCGGCTTGCCACGCGATGTTCTTGTGCCTTCCGGCGACTCATACACTTTAAGCCAATACACGCGTCCGCGGCTGGAAAAGCACAAGATGTAATCATGGGTGTTGGCGATAAACAGACGATCGACAAAATCATCATCCTTGATGGCGGCCGCCTGCTTGCCACGCCCGCCGCGTTTTTGCGAACGGTAATCGGCCAGCGGCTGGCGTTTGATGTAGCCCGAGTGTGACAAGGTCACTACCATGTCCTCACGCACAATCAAGTCTTCAAGGCTAATATCCGCCGTATCAAACACAATCTCGGAACGCCGTGCATCTCCATACTGCGCTTTGATCGCTATCAACTCTTCACTGATGATGGCAGCAATCCGTTCTGGGCGCGCCAGAATATCAAGCAAATCAATGATCTGCGCCATCACTTCACGATACTCGCTGACAATCTTGTCCTGCTCCAAACCCGTCAAGCGTTGCAAGCGCAATTCAAGGATCGCCTGCGCCTGCACATCCGACAAACGATAACCCTCGGCTGCCATGCCAAATTCAATGGCCAGACCATCGGGTCGGGAAGCTTCAGCTGATGCACGATCAAGCATGCCGGTAACCAGCTCAGAATGCCAGGTACGCGACATCAAACTGCGCTTGGCCTCTAGCGGCGTTTGCGCTGCCTTGATCAGGGCAATAATTTCATCCACGTTAGACAAAGCAACCGCCAAGCCTTCCAGAATATGCCCACGCTCACGCGCCTTGCGTAATTCAAACACCGTGCGGCGCGTCACCACTTCACGGCGGTGGCTCAAGAAGCACACCAGCATATCTTTCAGATTCAGTAACCGCGGACGCCCATCCACCAGCGCCACCATATTCA
>DIUK01000007.1 GCA_002422995.1 Rhodocyclaceae bacterium UBA6160 | reverse complement strand
ATGGATCCGCTGCTCAACCAGCAGGCGGTGGGCGACCAGGTACTGGCCATTCACCAGCCAAACAGCCGCGTTGAGCTTTGGGTTGTGCCCACCGACGAAGGACTCGTGGCAGCACGAGAGGCAGCGCGCCTGATTTGACTCATGGATATGGCTAACTCGCATCCAGGCCACGAGGTTTTCGCCCTGCACGGGCAAACAAAGCATCAAACAGGCTGTTGGGCAACAACCGCAGCAGCTTGGCCACCACGCCCATCTGCCAGGGGATGACAGCATACGAGGTGCCACGCGCGATTGCCCTGGCAAAACGGCGCGCGGCAACGTCTGCTGGTAACAAAAACGGCATGATGTAAGGATTGTTTTTGGTCATTGGTGTATCAATGTAGCCGGGCAGCAAAGTCACCACGCGAATACCGCTGCCGCGCAGCTCAACGCGCAACGCTTCTAAATAGGCAATGGCAGCGGCTTTGGAGGCAGAATAAGCCCCCGCGCCCGGCAACCCGCGTATGCCAGCGACCGAAGCCACACCCACCAGCATGCCACTGCCACGCGCCTGCATAGCCTGGATAAACGGCGCAAAGGTATACACCATGCCCAACACGTTGGTATCCAGCACACGCCGAAAGGCAGGCAAGTCTTCTACTTCGCTCGTGAGCGTACCGACAGAAACTCCAGCATTGGCAATCACAACATCCGGACAACCAAATCGGGCTGTGAAATCCTCTGCCGCGATGGCAAGCGCTGCAGCATTGGTGACATCCAGCGCATAGGTAGCATGCGTACCGGGTAACTCGGCCGCCAGCTCAAAAAGTCGGCGCTGGCGACGCGCCGCCAGACCTAAAGTAGCCTGAAATTTCTGAGGAACAGCGACATTCAAAGCCGCATAATGTCTCGCCAGCGCTTCGCCGATGCCACTGGATGCGCCGGTAATAAAGAGCCTTAAATGCCCGGCTTGGGTTGCCATATTTTATGGCTTGGGCAATTCTTTTTGCTTGACCACCGTGGTTTGTATGCCGTTTTGCAGCAGGGTGTTTCTGGCACTAGCCATGGCTGCCAAATTAGGGAACGGTCCGACACGCACGCGTTGCATTACCCCTTTATTCGGAATAGCCACTTCCTGAATCATCGCTTCAAATCCTTGCACAGCCAATTTAGCTTTTAGATTTTCAACATCGGCCATATTCTGAAACGCACCCACCTGAAGATAAAAAACATCCGCTGGCGGGGTGACAGCAGGCATTTCATCGATTGAAGAATCAGCACGCTGCAGTTTCTCTTCCACTTGATCTGTTGGTATGGCAGGCTTAACGCTCGATTTTTCCAGGGCTGCCGGATCAGTTGCTTGATTTTTAGCGGGCTTCCCTTCAAGCAAATCGTAAAACTCCAGGTCTTGTTTCGCGCGTGGTTTATCACCTGGCTTGCCTGGTAAAGAACTGTCAGAACTGGCTGCCTGATCTGCGGCTGCTGAACCCTCATGCTCGCGGAAAGGCAGCGGCATACGATTAAATAGCCACACCAGAATAAATGCGACCAATAAACCCAGCACCAGGCCAATAAAAACACCCATCACGGTACTCCCGCTGCTTTTTTTAGCTGGGGTGCTTCTGTGATTATTTTTAGTCATGAATTACATGCTCTCCGGTTGGGAAACACCAAGAATCGACAGACCATTCTGCAACACTTGCCGGGTGGCCACCGCCAGCGCCAAGCGTGCCAGGCGGATTGGCTTATCATCGACCAGCACGCGCTCGGCGTTGTACCAGCTATGAAAGTCCGCCGCTAAATCCTTCAGATAAAACGCCAGCGCGTGAGGCGCATAGTCTCTTGCGGCGTTATGGATCAACTCGGGAAATTCCGCCAGACGCTGACACAAGGCGACTTCGCGCTCATGGTCAAGCAGGCTCAAATCGGCCTGCTGCAACACCGCGATATCGCTTACCCCGTCGCTCGCCCATTGCGCCAGCACCGAGCATATCCGCGCATGGGCGTATTGCACGTAATACACCGGATTTTCGTTGCTCTGGCTTTTGGCCAGATCCAGATCAAAATCCAGCGCTTGGTCGCTTTTACGCAACATGTAGAAAAAACGGCAGGCATCGTTGCCAACTTCATGGCGCAACTGGCGCAGGGTGACATACTCACCCGAGCGCGTCGACATGGCCGCCTTTTCACCATTGCGGAACAAACTCACAAACTGCACAAGCGTCACATCCAAACGGCCAGGGTCGGCCCCAGTTGCTGTGAGCGCGCCTTTTACCCGTGCAATGTAGCCATGATGATCCGCACCCCAGACGTCAATGAGCTTATCGAAACCACGTGCAAACTTGTTCAGGTGATACGCAATGTCGGAGGCAAAGTAAGTGTAAATGCCGTTATCGCGCCGCACCACGCGGTCTTTCTCGTCACCAAAAGCAGTCGAGCGAAACCACAGCGCACCATCTTTTTCGTAGGTGTGATTGTGCGCCGCTAACTGATCGACCACAGCCGCTACCTGACCGGAGTCATACAGACTGCGCTCGGAAAACCATTCATCAAAACTCACGCCGAACTCTTCCAGGTCAGCGCGGCAATCGGTGAGCTGCTCATGCAGCACATGCGCGTGAATAGCCTGCCAGCCTTCACCCAACAAGGTTTTACCGGCCAGGATGAAGCCATCCAGACGTTCATCCAGATCATCCGTCGGATGAATTTGCCCTAGCACCGCATCAGCCTGCCGCACGTAGCGGTCAGCCGCCGCCACATTGATTTGCTCCGCCATGGCAAACACATAATCGCCCTGATAAGCATTCGGCGGGAAGGGCAGCACTTGGCCATGAATCGCCAAATAACGCAGCCAGGTCGACACCGCCAAAATATCCATCTGCCGCCCGGCATCATTCACATAGTATTCGCGGCTGACCTCGTGACCGGCAAATGCCAGCAAAGATGACAGGCTTGCGCCATAAGCGGCACCTCGTCCATGGCCGACATGCAAAGGCCCGGTGGGGTTGGCCGACACAAATTCGACCTGCACCCGCTGACCACTCGCCACATCACGACCAAATGCAGTACCTGCGGACAAAATTGTCGCCACTACCGCCGTGCGAGCATTTGAGTTGAGCGTGAAATTGATAAACCCTGCCCCGGCAATCTCGGCCTTGGCAACCAAATCAGAGACAGGTAAAGCGGCCACCAGACGCTCAGCTACCTGACGTGGATTGGTTTTCAGGCTGCGTGCCAACTGCAGCGCCAGGCTGCTGGCAAAATCGCCATGACTGGCCTGCTTGGGACGCTCGAGCAAAATATCCACATCCCAATGTTCGGGTGCGACAGTTTGTAGCGCAGTGCGTAATAAATCAGTGAGGTGCTGACGAAGTGTGGGCTGAGTTGCTGACGACATAAGAGAGAAAGGCAAGAAAGGCAGTTATTAAACGAGGCA
>DIUK01000086.1 GCA_002422995.1 Rhodocyclaceae bacterium UBA6160 | reverse complement strand
TTACATGGCAATGGGCGAGAGCGGCATGGCGGATATGGCCGATATGCACATGCCATTGCCGGAAAATACCTTGCCCATGATGACGGGCGAAGGACCTTTTGGCTCGGTCGAAATGGGCGGCATGTTTAGCGTGTTGAAAGTGCGTAAAAACCAAAAGCCAGGCGACTACAGTGATCCGGGCTGGTTCAAGCATCCGGCAGGCACAGTGGCGAAAGAATATGTAGGCCCCGTGGGCGAGCCGGTGAGAAAAGCAGCAAGCGGCGGGCAGTCCATGCCGCGAGCGGAAAAACAAGCCAAACCAGAAGAGATTGAAGTGCAGGTGAGAAAACCTGCCGGACATAGCAGCCATAGCGGGCATTGAGGCAGTTGGGGGTGGTTGAAAATATCCGCGCCCATGGCATTTCATGCCGCTTTGTGACGAATACCAGCACCGTCTCACCAGCGCCGACTTTTAAGCGGAATCACCCGGCAGGGAGAACCGCAGGAAAAATTCAGTATTCATCAGCGGTTCAACGAAATTGGAAGCGGTCAACTGCGGTTTCCAGGTTTAATGTCTCATCCGCTTAATTCATGGTCTTGAATTTCTGCACTTTCTGGTACGCCGCCAGTAAATGTTGGTGCATCTGGCTGCCTTCCATGTTGTTGCCCAGCATGTTCAAGCCAAAAAACCGCTGTTTTTGTTGAACCAGCGCATGGGCAAGTGCTACTGTCGGTTCGCCAAACAAGAGAATGAGCGCGTTATCGAACCCTTGGCCGATATCGGTAGCCAGGTTTTTTTCCTGGAGCTTCAAGATGTTTTCAACGCAACGATAAATGCGCCGACGTTGTTCGCTCAGTACACCAAACTGGGCGATCCAGGCGCAGCCTTCGAGCACCACATCGGCATTGCCAACAGCCAGGCCTAGCAAGGTTTTAAGCTCGCCCACGCGCAAGTCTGCCCATGCCGTATCCGCATCAGCAGCCAGTCCAATCAGCGTAAAAATAGGCAATTCTTCAGCTAAATCGAGCTCGTCCAATAAATCCAGCAGTTGTTGCGATTCAGCCTGGGTGAGTTCTGGCAAGCGCAAAATCGCCGGACGCACGAGATTTCCGACGGTATTGTTTTCCCACTGTAATTCTTCAATCGGATAAATCTCCGACATGCCCGGCACGAAAATGCGGCAGGCGTACACGCCCAGATGGGTGAAATCCGCCACGTAAATATCATGGCCGCTGGCGTGAATGCGATCGACCGACCATTGATAATCTTCCGCCGTGGTGGTGGAAAAATTCCAGTCCACGAATTCAAAATCAGGCGTATTACGCAGAAAATCCCAGCTCATTACGCCACTGGAATCCACAAAGTGAATTTCCAGATTTTGCGCATCGGTAATCTCGTCCATATCAAAGCCGGGAGCGGGAAAGTCGCCCAGAGAATCCAGCGCACGGCCTTGCAAGAGCTCGGTCAGCGCCCGTTCCAATGCCACTTCAAAGCGCGGATGCGCGCCAAAGCTGGCAAACACGCCCTGATCGTGCGGGTGCAAGAGTGTGACATTCATCACCGGATATTCGCCGCCGAGTGACGCATCCTTGACCAGAATGCCAAAACCCGCTGCACGCAGGCCGTGGATGCCTGCGGCAATGCGCGGGTAGCGGTTAATCACCGCTTCTGGCACATCGGGCAGGCACAGGTTTTCACGGATAATGCGAAACTTTATGTCGCGCTCGAAAATCTCCGACAGCGCCTGGGTGCGCGCTTCCATGAGCGTGTTGCCAGCGGACATGCCGTTGCTGACATACAGGTTGNNGCATTGCCGGAATTAAGATCAATCAGTTGTTCGGCATGCACGGCCTTGTCCGGGTTGTAAAACGCCTGCAATTCGGGGGTAAGGATGTCTTTATGCCAGGCTTTGCCCTTGACGGGCAACCATTTTTCGCTGGGGTAATGCACGAACTCGTCATTCGCGATGGCTTCGCCCAGGTAAAAGTGCGTCCAGAAATAATTGGTGCTCAAGCGCTCAAAAAATTCGCCCAGGGCGCTGGCCCGTGCCGCGAGCTCGGAGCCGCCTTTGCCATTGCTGAACAGGCGCGTGCAGTCGCGGTCGGTGACATGCACCGACCAGATATTTTCAATTTCATTCAGCCAGGAGCGCTCGATGACGTGAAAACCAACGGCGTCTAATTTGCCCAGCAGGGTGGCAATGGACGATTCGAGCGAGGCATCTTTGCTGGGGATAAAGGTTTCAGTCATGCGAGGTAGTTTTCTGATGAGTTAGTGATTTATGGAATCGCGCCGATCGGCCTGCTGCAAAGCCAAGGTCAGCTCATAGTCGCGCTGTCCGTTTAACTTATCGCTGGGAGTGTACTCGAGGTTTGATTGAGCCTTTTAGCCAGGTTTGCTGAGCCAGGATAATTATTTCGAGTAGCAGTTTGACAGAATGACACGCAAGCGATACTTTGTCTGTGGCTGGCTGTCTTAAGTCCTGTTAGATAGGACTTTAAATATAAAAATCAGGAGGATGTCATGAGCAACTATCGTTTGTATCACTCGCCAGGTGCTTGTTCGCTTGCGGCGCACATTGCATTTGAGGAGTTAGGAATTCCTTATGAACCCGTGCGGGTGGTGATTGCTGAAGGGCAAAATCAAACACCTGATTATTTGGCGGTTAACCCACGCGGGCGTGTGCCGGCATTGGCAATTTGCGATCAAGACGCGGCAGGCATAACCCCAAAAGAACAAATCCTGACCGAGCTCTCGGCCATTTTGATTTACCTTGCCAAAACCTATCCAGATGCCCATTTGTTGCCAGAAGACGCCTTGTCCTTCGCGCGTGCAGTGGAGTGGATGAGCTGGCTTGGCGCCACGATGCATGCCGCAGGGGTACGCACTGTATTGCGGCCGGAACGGTTTGTGAGTGACCCGGGTGCAGCTGCGGCGGTGAAAACACGCGGCACAGAAAATATTTTGGTGGGTTACGCAGACATTGAAGTGCGCTTGACTGGACGAACATGGGCGTTGGGTGATCACTATTCCGTAGTGGACATGTATTTGCTGGTGTTCTTCCGCTGGGGTAATCGCGTCGGCTTACCGATGCGGCAAAAATATCCAAACTACACCCGCATGATGGATGCTGTACGTGCCAGGCCGGCTGTGCAACGCGCGATTGCGCATGAGGGCATTGAGATTGAGTAGCGCATCTTTCGTATAAACCGACTTTCAGCCTGAAAGTCGATAAACCATGTTGATTGCAAATCAGGTAAAACGTCTTTTGGCACTTGAAAATTGCTGATTACAAGAGGAGATATATTAATATATTAGTTTAACTAGATTCGATATCTTATTGATTTATAAAAAAGGAAATTAATTATGGCTATTGCTTTACTTTGCGTTGCTTTACTCGGCTTTTTGGTTTTTGGTTTAGGATTTGTTGTTTCAATGACACGCGGGAAAACAAAAACGGCGTATGGCTACACCGTTGACCCCGCAGATCGACTCTATAAAGCCATCCGTGCGCATGGTAATACCACTGAATATGCCCCCATGCTTGCTGTGCTGATTCTTACCTTGGGCATGGTTTATCCGGCGCCCTGGGTGTTGTGGTGCATGGGTTTGGCCACATTGTCGCGTTATCTGGCCGTCTTCGGCATCGTATTTTCAAGCACGCTGGCCAAACCTAATCCGCTGCGGGTTATCGGTGCAGTGGGCACCTATGCGGCAGGTGTATCACTTTGTCTGGCGCTGTTTATTCGGGTTTATCCTGCGTTAGGAGAGATGCTCAACGCACTGCTTAATACCACGCCGGCACTTTAAAAGCATGAATCCAGGTGATCGCTAGTCTGCCTGACTCACGGGACTAGGCGATCGCATGGCGCGTCAGTGAATAAGACGTTGCGACAGAAAGACAGGCGGGCAGGCGGGTTATAATTCGCGCCCTCCTGATTTTTGCTGAGATTTCGTTCTGCTATGGCTGAGTTTCTTGCGCTGCGCGGCAATGCCGCTTTTTCGGTTTCCCGATTAACCCGCTTGCAGCAGACCTTGCGCAAGCTCAGCTCCAAGCTCACACTCGCTGCCGAGCATTGGTATTTCATTCATCTGAATACCGCCTTGTCGGCAGAGGAAACCGTGCGACTTGCTGCGCTGTTGGGCATCGGCACCGGGTCGATAACAAAAAAAGCGCCGACGGGTGAATTAAGTCTTGTGGTTCCGCGTCTGGGCACGATTTCACCATGGAGCACCAAGGCCACTGACATTGCGCATCACTGTGGCTTTGCCCAGGTATTGCGCATTGAGCGTGGCACGGCTTTTTATGTCGATGGCGTTGCGGATGAAAAGTCGGCGCTGGCGATACGGCGTGGTTTATACGATCGCATGACCGAATCGGTCTTGACGGGCTTTGATCAGGCCGAGGCGTTATTTGAGCAGACCGCACCGCAGCCGCTAAGCACCATTGATATCTTGATTGGCGGGCGTTCTGCCTTGACTTTTGCCAATCAATCGCTGGGCTTGGCGCTTTCAGACGATGAAATCGACTATTTGATGGATAACTTCACCAAACTTGGCAGAAATCCAACAGACGTTGAATTGATGATGTT
>DIUK01000018.1 GCA_002422995.1 Rhodocyclaceae bacterium UBA6160 | reverse complement strand
GGCCTAAATAATCAGACAAATGACAGATGCCGCAACGCATGCCTTCTGCCAGTTTGCCACCACGCGCGAACACTTCTGCATCACGATCAGTCGGCGGCGCAGCTAGAGGAAGTGCGGCGTAATACTTTGCAAGCTCAGTGATTTCCGTGTCTGAAACCCCATCCATCATGCCCTGCATAGCAGGTATGACACGCATTCCTTCTCGAATCAGCACCAAAGAATTTTCTAGAAATAATTTCGGTTGCGCGGCGAGAGACGGGATTCCCTTGAGTTGGGAATTCCCATCCGCGCCGTGACAACTTGCGCACAATGTCAGGCGCTGAGATGAAATCTGCGCCTGACTCGCTGGGGTAGCCATCATGACCACACCCAGCACTAAGAACATTTGAAAAAAACCAAATAATCGCATGCGAATTACTTGCTGTAGGTAACGCGATAAATGACGCCATTTTGCTCATCGGACACCAGCATCGAGCCGTCTTTCATCTGATGCAAATAAGCTGGACGCCCCCAGAATGACTGATCGGCGGGATTCATGAAGCCCGTCATAAAAGGTTCGACCTTGGCGTTTTTACCATCGGCATCGGCGCGAACAGTCACCACGTCAAAGCCAATTTTCTGCGTGCGGTTCCAAGAGCCCTTGCGTGCGTTAAACATCACGTTTTTGTACTCGGCAGGGAACATATCGCCCGAGTAGAACTTGACACCCATTGCCGCCGCATGTGGCCCCATCATCGCTACAGGTGGCTCGACACCTGCGCAAGCGTTCGCCTTGGTCACATCAGGGTCAGGCATATTGCCTTCATGGCAATATGGGAAACCGTAATTAGCCTTGAGCTTCAAACGATGCATCGTATCGTTTGGTTTGTCGTCACCCATCCAGTCACGACCATGATTACTAAACCATAGCTCTTTGGTCACGGGATGCCAGTCAAAGCCAACGGTGTTACGTACGCCTGTTGCAACGACTTGCATACCGGAGCCATCTGGGTTGTATGTCCGGATCTGAGCGTACTCAGGCGTTGGGAGTTCGCAAATATTGCAAGGGGCGCCAAAAGGCATGTACAGCTTGCCATCCGGTCCGAACGCCACATACTTCCAGTTATGGTGGGGTAGTGGTGGCAAATTGAATTTGGCGGTTAAGTCAACCGGAGCTGCATTCGGATTCTTGGCGATGCCATCAAACCGCAACACCTTATCAACCGCCACAACATAAAGAGAGCCGTCTTTGTAAGCGGCCGTTGGCTGATTCAGCTTATCAACGACAACGCGTGAGGTGCGCTCTTTGCCGTTATCCGTCACTTCATAAATACGACCTAAAGCGCGTGTGCCGATGTAATACTTACCGCCTTCGCCCTCGGCGATTGCACGTGCACCAGGAATGCTATCCGCCCAGACTTCGACCTTAAAGCCAGGGGGCAATTTGATTTTGTCGATCGGCACATCGGCTGCCTTGGTGGCGACCAGCTTGCCTGGCAAAGGTGCCAGCTTGGAGTCGGCCATATTTGCTGGCATGCCCTGCTTCCAGGCGGGTGGTGGGGCGGCAGCAGGCGCAGTAGGTGCTGCTCCTTGAGCCTGAACTGACATGCTGAATGAAAGGGCCAAACCCAGGCCGCTGATTGCGCGTAGATAATTATTCACAGTAGTCTCCGTGACGTTTGATGTTAGGACGAGCTAATCTTATTTTTAAACTACTCGCCGATTCTACTTGAATAAAAATTGGTGTAATAGTTATTTAATCAAGACCATTCTTGAATTGCGGAGAAGGTCGCAGCCATCACGCCCGCATCCGTTAAGTCGTGCCCGCCCCCCTCGACGCGAACCACTCTGGCCTGCGGCAAGGCGCGCTGAATCGCAAGGCTATTCGCAAAGGGACAAAGCGCATCCTGATCGCCATGCACAAGGACCAATGGGAGCTCTTGCAACGCACCAATCCCGGCAAGCAGATCCCGATTCACAAAGCATCGATGCATTAAGTAGTGGCTTTGCACGCGATACCGCGCAATCAGAGAGGCATCCTCAAACGTACCCATCGATAAAGCCGCCGGTTGAGGAAAAACATTCATCGCAGCCTCATATGCCATCCACGCTAGCGCCAGGCGACGCTGTGTCGAGGCGTCATTCTCGAGACAAAAAACCCGATAACCAAATTCGAGAATGGTCTCTTCAGAATTGACGGGCAATTGGTCCTTAAGTACCTGCCATCGTGCTCGACACGCCGCAGGAGGAAACTCCGTGAAGTTTTCAATTTCTGCTGCTGTGCACAAAAATGGACTGCGTAACAACATCCTCACGACCACCTCTGGGTGCGCCTGAGCGTAAAGGAGCGCGAGCGCGCCGCCCCAGGAACCGCCCACGACGCTCCAGCGAGGGACCTTGAGGTGAGAGCGCAAGCGTTCAATGTCATGCACCAAATCTGCGGTTTGATTGGCATGTATGGAACCTGCAGGCCGACTTTTGCCACAACCACGCTGATCGTATTGAATGATCCAAAATTTAGCGGGATCGAAAAATCGTTTATGCAGTGGGCTCGCCGAGCTACCTGGCCCACCATGCAGCCAAATGACCGGCTTACCGTCTGGATTGCCACTGGTCTGCCAGTGCATCGCAT
>DIUK01000123.1 GCA_002422995.1 Rhodocyclaceae bacterium UBA6160 | reverse complement strand
ATCATTTTGCTTGCCAATCCCAATAATCCTGATGGCAAGCGCTTTACACAGCAAGACTTGCTGGCGGCAAGCGAACGATTATGCATTGATCGACGCTGGCTGATCATCGATGAAGCCTTTGCTGATGTGGATGATGAGCAGACGCTGGTGCATCTGGCAGGAACGCCGGATGCGCCGAATTTGATCGTGCTGCGCTCGATGGGAAAATTTTTTGGTTTGGCCGGGGCACGCGTTGGCTTTTGCGCCGCACGGCCGGATATGCTTACCCGTCTCGCGCGGCAACTTGGTCCCTGGTCGATGGGGAATCCTGCACGCTTTGTCGCAAAAGTCGGCTTTGGTGATACGGCGTGGCAGATCAATCAGCGTGCGTATTTGCGCCAGGCCAGCACACGCCTGGCTGCGTTATTGGGGCGCTATGGCTTAGCGCCTGGCGGGAGCACAGTCTTGTTTCAATACGTGCCTTGCGATAAAGGTGCGGATCAGGCTGCAAGGTTTTACGACCATTTTGCTCAGCGCGGTATTCTGGTGCGGCGCTTTACCCAACCAGCTGCGTTGCGCTTTGGCTTGCCGGATACTGAAGCGGCTTGGGCGCGGCTGGAAGCGGCGTTACGTAGCTTGCCTGAATTTGATTTAAATTTGGCCTGAGTCTGGTTTGAGTTTGGTTTGATTTTGGCTTGAGTTTGGCTAATTGAATCAAGCTGCTTGCGCTAGTAACTGAGCTTGGTGGCTTTGCCCCAAAAAACGCGATAGGCAAAGACCGTGTAGCCAATGATGACGGGCAGCACGATGGCTGCGCCATAGAAAATCACTAGCAACGCTTCAGGTGCGCTGGCGGCCTGCCAGATAGTCATGCGATCAATGACCAGCCAGGGGAAAATACTATAGGCCAGGCCATAAAAAGACAGCAGAAAAATGCCGACTGTACAGGCAAAAGGAACAGAGGCGCCATACTGATTGTTTTGCGCAAACCTGACAGGCAGACGCGCCAGGCTCCGCGCAATCACACCAAACAAAACCAGCGTCATGACAGGGATAGGCAGCAGCATCAGGACATTCGGAAAGCTGAACCATTTATCGAAAATTCGGCTGCTCACCCAAGGTGTTGCCAGCGAAATGGCCAGCACGCCAGCCGCCGTGAGCCAGAGGCTGTTTTTTGCCCAAGTTACAGCTTTCAGTTGCAGCGCGCCCTCGGTTTTCATAATCAGCCAGCCCGCAGCCAGCAAGCGATAGCCGGCGATCAGGCTAAACCCAATGAGCGCGCTAAACAAATAGCTGCTGGTTGCTTCGCGAAACCCCGTAATGAACTGGCCCAGCATGAAACCTTGCGACCAGGATGCGAGCAGAGAGCCAACATAGAAAACCTGATCCCACAACGGTTGATGGTGCGCTTTGGCCTTGACCCGAAAATCAAAGGCTACGCCGCGCAGGGTTAAGGCGATGAGCATCAATGCCACAGGCAGATACAAAGCGCCCAGAATCACCCCGTGCGCGAATGGAAAGGCAACCAGCAGGATGCCTATGCCCAATACCAGCCAGGTTTCATTGGCATCCCAAAAAGGGCTGATGCTGGCAATCATGGTGTTTTTTTGGCTAAGGTCCTCAGCCTGCCTGAGCAAGATACCTACGCCCAGATCGTAGCCATCCAGAATGACATACGCCAGGATGGCGAGTGCCATGATCAGCGCAAATACCAACGGTAGCCAGCCAGCCTGGCTGAGTAAATCGATGCCAAACTCAGACATGTCGCACCTCCGGCAGTGTTTGTTCCAGTATTTGTGCAGCAGGGTGATTTTTTTGCGTGGCTTTTTTGGCGAGATGGAAAATAACGGAAACATAGGCAATCAATAACACTGCATACAGCGACAGGTAAAGCCCCAAGGTCAGGGCAATATGGCTGGCTGGCACTTGTGATGCTGCTTGTGCTGTGGTGAGCACGTTGTATACCAGCCAGGGCTGGCGGCCAATTTCGGTGACATACCAGCCCGCAATCAGCGCTAACCAGCCTGAAAAAGTCATGGCGAGGAGCATTTTTGCCGTTACGTGGGTGAGATTCTTTTTGCGATAAATTTGCCAGGCTGCAAGCCAGCTGACAGCCAGCATGAGTAGGCCAACACCTACCATGAGCCGAAAGGCAAAGAAAACAGGCGCAACAGGCGGATGCTGATCAGGAAATGACTTAATTCCCTTGAGCTCTCCTTGCCAGTCATGTGTGAGATAAAAGGACGCGAGCTTGGGGATGGCTATTTCAAATTGATTTGACTGTGTTTTGGCATCAGGCAGGGCGATTAGTACGGCAGGGGCACCTTGCTGCGTTTCCCAAATACCTTCCATCGCTGCGATTTTTGCCGGCTGATGTTTCAAGGTGTTCAGACCGTGTAAATCGCCTACGATAATTTGTATGGGGATCAGCGTTGCGGCGACTAACAAGGCAGCACGGATCGTTGTCATCACCTCTTGAGATTGGTCTTTTTTCAGCCAGCGGTAAGCGCTAATGCCAGCCAGTAAAAAGGCAACGGTTAAACCTGAAGCCAGTAGCATATGTGTTATGCGGTAAGGGAATGATGGGTTGAAAATTACTGCCAGCCAGTTTGTGACATGGGCTTTCCCGTCGATCATCTCAAAACCGGCGGGTGTATGCATCCAGGAGTTGAGTGCCAGAATCCAGAAGGCAGAAGCCGTGGTACCCGCCGCGACCAGAAAGGTGGCCAGTGTATGCACTCTTTCGCTCACACGTCCGCGCCCAAACAGCATGATGCCCAGCATGGTGGCTTCCAGAAAAAATGCAGTGAGCACTTCATAAGCCAAAAGCGGACCTGCAATGTTGCCTACTGTGTTCATAAAGCCTGGCCAGTTGGTGCCAAACTGAAAGCTCATGGTGATTCCGCTTACGACACCCAACGCAAAAGTCAGCGCAAATATCTTGATCCAAAACTGGTAGGCGTCCATCCAGAAAGCGTTTTTAGTCGCAACAAAGCGCATCTTGAAGAATAGTAAAAACCAGCCCAAGCCAATGCTGATCGTCGGGAAAAGAATGTGAAAAGTGATGTTGGCCGCAAATTGAATGCGTGCCAAAACGATTGGGTCTACTGCATCCATGACAAAGGGCTTTCTTTAATTGGCTGTAAATACTGGTCTGTCGCTGATTCTAGATCATTTGATCATGCGTTACTGGATAAGTTCAGCATCAAGGGTACTTTGACACAAGGGCGAAGATGAAATATCGCATTGGGTTTTATGGTCAGCGGCCGTTGTGATTTGCTAGGTGTTATCAACTTTTGAGTATCTTGCCATCCCGGTCGCGGACGGTAACGTTTACCGGAAAGCCTGTACGCACGCTTTGCGTGACCACGCAGAAATCCTCAAATGTGGCGATGGCTCGGTCGAGTTGGTCGAGACAATCGGCGGGGGAGTCAATCTGGATAACCACATCCACGCCGCCGACCCTTAAGCGATTGTCTTCGTTGCGCGTCATCCAGGTTGTTACGTTGGCTGTCAGCGGGCCAGGATTGTTCTTGAATTTGCGCAAGGCAAATAACAGGCTGGCCGAGAGGCAGTTCGCCACGCCTGCAGCCAGCAAGCGTGACGGGTTGGGGCCTGAATTCTTGCCCAGCGGTTCAGGCTCGTCGGTCAATAACGGCGGAATACTCTGGTCGAAGCGAATCAGGAAGGCAAAATCATCCTGTTGTTCCAATGTGAAAGAAAACTGTTGAGTATCACTCATGATCTAGCGCCTTCTTTAAGGGATGCTTGCGGGGTACGTATTATCAGCACACCGGCAATAGCCAACAACAGCGGCACACTCAGTGCTGAATAAAAACCGGCAACGCCAAAAGTTTTAAGCAGCCAGCCGCCCGCGCTTGCGCCGACAATCGAGCCGGTACGCCCCATGCCGATAGCCCAGCCAGCACCAGTGGCGCGCAGCTCGGTTGGATAGGCTTCGAGTACGACATAATTCAGGGCGATTTGCGGCAGGCCAATCCCCACACCCGCCGCACCAATCAGGAAAAAAACCAGCGCCCACTGGCTTCCCGCCATGCTCAATGCCAGGGTGACGGCAATACCGAAAGCTAATGTCGCGGTGAGCAAAACACGCACGGGTTTTTTGGGCAGGTAATAGGCCATTACCATGCAAAACAGAATCGCCGGGCTGTTGATGATTACTGTGCCTAGCGCCGCTTGTTCAGCGGGGAGGCCAGCAGATTTAAGCACCGTAGGCAGCCATAACAGCAGCATGAACCAGGCCGCCCAGTTGCAAAAATACGTGAGCCAAACAGCCAGCGTGTTGCGCAGGAACTGAGGTTGCAATAAAGCGCTGAAAGAGGGCTGGGCTGTTTTTTCGGGAACTATTTGTGCGCTGGTTTGCAGTATTGCACTGTCGGTTTTAGGCAGGATGCGGCTTAACAAAAGAAATATCTGTTCACGATATCGCGATACATTTTTAACCGCCAGAAAAAAAGGTGACTCAGGCAGCTTCGCTAAAAGCACCAGTAAAAATACCAGCGGCATGACACCGCCGAGGATAAATACGCCTTGCCAGCCGATTTGCGGTAGCAAACGCGAAGCTAAAATACCACCACCAATTGCGCCCATGGGCAATCCCAAAAGTGCGCCTGTGATAATCAAGCCACGATGGCGCGCAGGCGAGAGCTCACTGACTAACGAGAGTACTACGGGTACTGCGCCACCCATGCCTAAGCCCGTCAAAAAGCGCGCGAGCAGAATTTCATTGGGTGAGGAGGCAAATCCCGTTGCCAGGGAAAATATGCCAAAAATCAGTACGGCTAGCAGGATGGTGGGACGTCTGCCAATACGGTCGCCCAACGAACCCACACTGATCGCACCTAGTGCCATGCCTACAGTGCCCGCCACAATGAGCGGTGTTAGCTCGCTTGGGTTGAGGTGAAATGCACTGGCAATTGCCGGGCCGGTAAAGGCAATGGCTTGGGTATCAAAACCATCGAATAACGTAACACAGAAACACAGAAAAAATGTCTGCCATTGAAATCGGCTGAGTGATGCTGAGTCAATCAAAGCACGAGCATTGGGTGCAGACAGCTGAGATGTATTTGGCATAGTGTTGTATGGAAACGAAGGGTTTCGTGACGGATAGGCGATTTATTTCAAGGAAAAAAGCACTTTGCCGCCTTGAGGTGCTGGTTTTGTTTGAGCTGTGGTGCCGGGGTTGGGCGAACTTTTCGCCTCTGAAGGCATTGCAGGCACAGCTGAATTTGAACTGGAACTTGGTTTTTCAGTCTTGGCGTTTTCCGGCATATCGACAGACTCTGCCACAGAGGGTGCAACAGCCATGGTTTTTGCTGTCTCGGTTTTCGCCGAGCGCAAGAAAATTCGCTCAGGCGCAACTTTGCCTTGGTCAACAAGCCAGCTGTGCACTTGCTGCGCGCGCGCATCAGCCAAGGCCAGCAGATCGCTTTCAGTGGGCATCAAGTGAGCTAGCAGGCGGGTTTTCATTTCCGCTTCAGGCAAGCTTTTGTTCAAGCCAACGAGATTGCGCGGCTTGTCTTTGATGTCTTCCTTTTTATAAACTTTTTCAAGATAGCGTGTTGCTTCTTCCGGCGAGAGCGAAACATCATTGACGGTGCCTGCCGCTTGCCCTTTACCGGCTAGTTCTGCCTGCTTTAAGCTGCGCATTTTTTTGTCCAAAGCCGTTTGGCTAAAGCCGGTTTTGTCTGCTGCCTCATTGACTACCCCTGTGATTTCCAGTTTCAGGGCAGGGCGATCAGCCAGGGCTTTGGCGAGTGTTTCAAGGCGTGCGGTCATCTCAGGCGTTATGATGGATTGCCCGGCAGGAAAGCTGATTTCGGATAAGTCTTCCCCGCTGCCAAAGAGTGAGCCAATCAGTGCAAAAGGGGAGGTAACCGCCTTGACCAGCAAGTTGCCGAGCACTTGCCAGATCACCCCGCCGATACTGAATTCTGGGTCGTTCAATGAACCGGAAATAGGCAGATTGATGTCGATCTCCCCACGCGAGTTGCGCAGTAGTGCGACTGCAAGGTTTACCGGAATGGATAAGGCGTCAGGGCTTTCCACTTTGTCGCCAAAGGTGAGCTGGTCAAGAAAAATATGATTTTTGGCTTCTAGCTGGCCTTGATTGATTTTGTAATCAACTTCAACCGATAGTTTGCCTTTGTCGATTTTGTAGCCGACGTAGCGGCCGGAATAACTGGATAAAGGGGCAAGTTCTATGCTGCGCGCGGTGGCGTGAAGCGTTAGGCCAATGGGGTTCGAGAGTGGATCAATCTGTCCGGTAATATCCAGCGGCGCTGTGCGCTCCACTTTGCCACGGAGTGAAACAGCGCTTAGTGTGCCGGCTTTGATAGGATCGACATGGCCGTTTAATTGCGTGATCTGTGTTGCGTAATTGGGCTGAATGAAGTGATCGGTAAAGTCCACCGTGCCACTGGTAAATGTGATTCGACCGATGCGCACGTTAGGTGCAGGTTTTGCCGCTGTTGTGCTGGCAGATGCAGGTGTCAGCGGCGGGGCTGGCTTTGCCACTTGTGCTGTGCTTTCTTTGTCAGGGTTTTGTTTTACTGCGTCAGCGGGGGCGGTGGGTGGTTGCGGCGTGCTGTCATTAGCGGCAGCGAGCTGGTTCAGATTGAGTTTGCCTTCTTTGGTGAGCAGAACTTTGGCAAAAAAGTTTTTCAAATCGATATTGCCGAGATTAGCGGCAAGTGGTTGAGCAGGCTGAGTGCCTGATGGAATAGCAACTTCAAGACTAGAAAAATTGAGCGACTGCCAGCGCAAGAGGTCTTCCGAGCTGGTTTTATCCAGCAGGTTGATTTGGTTAAGCGCTAGATTGCCTTTGGTTTTTCCTGCGTTATCGCGCCATTCAAATTGACCCTTGAAGTCCAAATCGCCCTGCGTGAGCAGTACAGGCAGCTGGTCAGATACCCAGCCTTGCAACGCGACTAAATCCAGATGGCTGACATCAATCGATAAATCGGCCTGACCGGTTTGAGTGACTTCACCGGCGATATTCACGTGACCTTTTTGATTGAGCTCTCCATTGAGTTGCACGGCAATTGCTTGCGCTGTGTCACTGCTGACCGGGCCGGCGGAGAGTGTTAGCGGACTGATGGTGATAGGCAAGGATTTGGCAACGCTTGTGTCGCGATAATTTACTTGCCCTTCATTGAGCGTTATCTGCTGGACTAACCACTGCCAGGGCTTGGCTGCTTGGGTTGATGTCGCTGGGGTTTTATTGGCGACTTTCTCCACTGGCGAGGGCTCGGATTGCGTCTTTGGAAAGACAAAACTATCCTCGCCTTCGCGCAGTAGCGCAAGCGTGGGGTGGTTGAGGATAATCTCGCCAATGCGGACTTGCTGATTTAAAACATCTACCGATATTTTGCGCAATTGCAGGGCGTCCATGTCGGCCAGCACATGCTTATTCAATAATGACGATTTGAGTTCCTTGAATGTCACATCGCCAGTAATATTTAATGCGGTCTGGTTTTTCGCCGTCCCGCCAGCGCCGACTTTTCCACCCGCTTTGGCGAATTGAATGTCGAGCTGCGTGGAGATCAGCAGATGATCAATGGTGATTGGCAGCTGCAGGTAAGGACGCAGATAGGGCAGCGTAGCAGTTAAATCAAAATTATCCAGGTCAAGCTGCAGGTTGGCGTCTTGGCTGGCATTAAAAGGCCGCGCTTTGCCGCCGAGTTTGAGTGGCGAGCCATTGAGTTTTGCCGCGAAAAGCGGGTGAATGAAGGTCTTCACTTCAGCGGGTACATTGGCAATAACTGGCAAGCCAATGGTGATCTCGCTCAAGGTATCTGTGCGTTGCGCCAACTTGTCATGCCAGACAATGCGCCCGCCTTCCAGGCGAATGTTGCTGACTGAAAACCCAGGCGTGGGTTTGCCATCGTCCGGCTTGTTCGGCCATTTGTCCAATAAATCGGATACGTCCAGCCGGTCGCTGGCCACTCGCGTGAGGGTTAATTCAGGCGAAACTAAACGCACAGCAGAGATCACGGGCAAGCGATGGGTTAAGGTTTGGGCGGAAACATCCACATAGAGCGATTTAACACGCAGCACGTCGCCCACTTTGATGTTTTCAACTGTGGCCTCCAGTGTATAGGGCGCAACGTGGATCGCGCCGATGGTGACCGGACGGTGCAGTTGTTCAGTCAATAAATTTTCTAGTTTGCTTTTGGCAAAACCGGGCAGCCAGAAGTAGCCCAGGATGCCAAATAAAGCCGTTATAAAAACCAGTGCAGCAACGCCGATTGCCAGTCGTTTTGGCCAGCGGGATGTCTTTTTTTCGGCAGTATTTTGCGTGGGGGTGGCGGTTGATTCAGGAGCGGTTGTCATGCGAATTAGGCAGATTCCAGAGCAAAGGTTTGGGCTAAAAGCTCGATGGTGCGAAAACGGGCTTTAAGGCTGGGTGCAACAGTTAACACGAGTATTTCATCGGTTTGAAATTTATCCTGCAGGGCACGCATCCGTTCTGCAACTTGTTCTGGCGTACCGATGATGCTGCGTGGCCGCTCGTTCAGCATGACTTGGCGATCACGTTCGGAATATTCTAGCGATTGGGCTTCTTCAATCGTTGGCACAGGCAGGTTTTGCCCATACGCCATGAAAAGACGGCGTAAATCCACGGCGGCGGTAATGTCCGCTGCTTCGGCTGCCGTTTCGGTGACGATCGCAAAAACTGCTACGGCACTGCGTGGTTTGGCTTCAAACCCCGGCTGGAAGTGGTCACGATACATTTGCATAATCGCATCGCCATGCTGCGCATTGATGAATTGCGCAAAGCAGAATGGAATACCTAAATGCGCGGCCAGCGATGCACCAAAGTCGGATGAGCCCAGCATCCAGAGTTCCGGTTGTGTCTCGATTTCCGGCTGTAGCACCAGCCCGTGGTAAGCGTGGCCTTCGGGTACGGTGTTGGTGAATAGCCAGATCAGCTCTTGCACTTGCTGGGGGAATAAATCGCTGCGCAAGCCGCTGGGCGAAACAGCGCGGGCCGTGCGTTGATCGGACCCCGGCGCGCGGCCAACGCCTAAATCAATGCGGCCAGGAAACAGGGCTTCGAGCATTAAAAACTGCTCGGCGACTTTCCACGATGAGTAATACGGCAGCATGATGCCGCCCGAGCCAATGCGCATGCGTTTCGTGGCGCTGGCCAGGCGGGCAATCATCACTTCAGGGCAAGGGTTGGCCACGCTGCGCGCGCCGTGGTGTTCGGCACACCAGTAACGGTAAAAGCCCAAAGCGTCGGCGGCCTGGGCAAAATCAACAGTGGCGGCCACGGCTTCTGCGACACGCTGGCCGGAGATGACGGGAGTTTGATCGAGGATGGAGAGTTTTAAAGGACGAGTCATGGACGATATACGTTAAAAAGTCGGCGCTGGTGAGACGGTGATGATAAGCGATAGATAAGTCATGCGTGTATTGATGAGCGCATTTTTGGCTACCCATTTTCGGCCTGTAGAATAAGGCGCTAGAAAAATACTGTTTTGCGTTAATTTTGCGTTAACCATGCGAGGGGAAGTAATGGGGAATCAAGTGAATACCGGTGCGATTAGTCAGCGCGCAGCATGGATTTTGCTGGCGATGGTGATTTTTTTCTGGGGTGTGAATTGGCCGGTGATGAAATATGGCTTGCATTTTGTTCCACCACTTACTTTCGCTGCGTTTCGCATGCTGATGGGCGCTGTGGTTTTGGCCGGTGTGGCTGCGCTACGGGGTGAGCTGCGCGTGCCCCATCGCGCGGACTGGCCTATCGTGCTAGGTGTTGGCTTGCTGCAAATGGCAGCTTTCATGGGTTTGATTAACGTTGCGCTGCAATACGTTCCTGCCGGGCGGTCAGCTATTTTGGCTTACACCACCCCGCTGTGGGTTGTGCCTTTGGCCGCTTGGTGGCTGGGTGAAAAGCTCACCACGTTGCGCATGGTCGGCTTGGTATTGGGCATGGCTGGTGTGGCTGTCATGTTCAATCCTTTCGGCTTTGACTGGAACGACCCGCACACGGTGCTGGGCAATGGGCTGTTGTTGTTTGCAGCCTTGTTGTGGGCGATTTTGATTGTGCAGGTGCGTGGTCACCGCTGGCAGGGTTCGCCATTGTCGCTCGCGCCCTGGCAGTTAGGTATCGCTGCTTGTGCCATGTTGCCTTTTGTCTTCATGTTTGAAGACTTGAGCACTATCCAATGGGGCAGCTCACTGGGCTGGGTGTTGCTTTACAACGGGCCGATTGCCACGGCGTTTTGCTTTTGGGCCATGCTGACGGTGACGCGCGCGTTGCCTGCCATTACGACAAGTTTGGGCACTTTGTGCGTGCCGTTGGTAGGTTATGTATCGGCGGCCATTGCCTTGCATGAGCCGATCACCCTGGATAACACTTTCGGCTTTGGTTTGATTCTGAGCGGATTAGTGCTGGCAACGTATAGTGATTGGAAAAACAATCAGCAAGCCAGGAAAAATCAAACAGCCAAATGACATTAATAGAAATGCTGCCCATGATTCAGTTGCACTTTCACCGCCTGCGTCAAGCAAGCGTGTGGGTTGCGTTGCTAGGACTGTGGTTTAACAGTGCGCCTTCTCAGGCAGCTGATCATTCAGTCGTCTTTCCGCCCGCGCAACGCATTGTCAGTCTGGCGCCACATATTACTGAGTTGTTGTTCGCCGCTGGTGCGGGCGGTCATCTGGTGGGTAATGTCGATTATGGCGATTACCCGCCAGAGGCAAAGAAAATTCCTCGAGTGGGTGGCTATACGCGACCGGATGTCGAGGCTATTGTGGCGTTAAAGCCGGATTTAGTTCTTGCCTGGTATAGCGGTAATCCACCGACTGTGCTTGAAAAGTTAAAAAACATGGGCTTGCGTGTGGTGGTGTCACAGCCGGATCGCATAGAAGATGTTGCACGCGATATTGAAGAGTTTGGTGCGCTGGCTGGTACCGATTCGGTGGCCAAACCNNCAGATCATCAGTGATGCGATTCGCTTGTGTGGCGGGCGCAATGTGTTTGGCAGCCTGCCGATTTTGGCGCCGACTGTTACGGTGGAAGCCGTTCTCGCGGCCAAGCCTGAGGTGATTGTGGCCAGCGGCATGGGCGATGAACGCCCGGAATGGCTGGATGATTGGCGACGCTGGAAATCTCTCACGGCCGTTGCGCGAGATAACCTGTATTTCATTCCGCCGCAGGAAATTCAGCGCCATACACCGCGCCTGCTGGATGGGGCGGAAAAGCTTTGTCTTGCCCTGGATATGGCACGTGAAAAACGCCCAGCGAATCTCCGCCAGGTAAACCCTCAAATAAACCCTCAGCGCGCAAAATAAACATGGCGTCAAAGGCCAAATATCTGCCGCAGCGCATCGCCTGTTTATCCACTGAGTCAGTGGAAGTCATGTACGCCTTGGGTGAGGAAGATCGTGTGGTCGGTATTTCAGGCTTCACCACGCGACCCGCACGGGCGCGCAAAGAAAAACCCAGGATCAGCGGTTTTTCAACCGCGCGCATCGACAAGATTCTGGCTGTGAAACCCGATCTGGTGCTGGCATTTTCTGATTTGCAAGGAGATATTTGCCGTGATCTGGTGAAGGCGGGCATTGCGGTGCATCACTTTAACCAGCGCAGCGTGGCCGAGATTCTGGCCATGATTACGACTGTTGGCAACCTGGTCGGTGCACAAGACCGCGCAGCGCAACTGGTGGCAAAGCTCGAAGCGCAGATTGCCATCGTGCGTGAGGCTGCCGCCACTTTGCCGCGCCGACCAAGGGTTTATTTTGAGGAATGGGATGAGCCGATGATCAGCGGCATTCAATGGGTTTCTGAATTGATTGCGATTGCGGGCGGGGAGGATGTGTTTTCTGAGCTGGCTATTAAACGCAGTGCCAAGGAGCGTATCGTGGAAAAGTCGGCGCTGGTGATACGGCGCCCGGACATTGTTTTAGCCTCCTGGTGTGGCAAAAAGTTTCAGCCAGCGCGGTTTTATGGGCGCTTTGCCGGACATGATTTCCCGGCACTGGCAGCCAACCAGGTGCATGAGATTAAATCCGCCTATATCCTCTCGCCGGGGCCTGCGGCAATTGAGCTGGGTTTGCCGCAGATTGCAAACATCATTCATGCCTGGGCAAACAAGGCTGAGACCCAATAACCCGTCGGCGGGTTATTTGCTCGTCTCAGTGGTTGCAGGGGCGGGGCGGTTAACCAGGTAAATGCTGTAGATCACCAACGCGCCACCGACGAAAAGGCTTAGTGGGACTGACTCGTTTAACAGCACAGCACCACCTGCCATCGAGACTACGGGCACTAAAAAGGTATTGGCCGAGAGTGTGCTGGCGTCGCCCACTTTGACCAGGTTGAACCAGATCACCCACGAAGTTGCCAGGCCGATCACGCTACCCCAGAAAAGAGTGATCAGAAAGGGCATGTTCCAGATAATTTCGCTGGGGTGCTCGCCCAAGGCCAGGCCAATGAGGCACAAGCCTAACCCGCCGACGAGAAATGGCAGAGAAATAAACCAGTAAATCGAGCGCGGGTTTTTGCGTTTGATAAATACTGTGCCAAAAGCCCAGCCTAGCGCTGAGAGCAATCCCATGCCGATACCATAAAGTGATAAGTCGCCGGTGAGACCTTTGTAGCTGATGATGGCGACCCCTAAAAAGCCGACCAACAAGCCAATAAACTTGCGTTGAGTGAGAATTTCATTGAGTAAAAAGTGGGCAAGAACGCCCACCATGATGGGTTGGGCGTACAACAGAACGGAAGCAATGCCGGACGGTAAAAACTTGATGGCAATGGCTGAAGAGCCAAAAAACAGCAGCACGTTAAAAACGAGTGAGGCCAGCATGGCACGCCAGTTTTCCTGCAAATTCAGTGCCTCGCCACTGCGCAGGGCCAGCATTGCCAAAACCAGACCACCGAGCATGGCGCGCAAACCGGCAAAAATCAACGGCGGACAATAGGCCAGCCCCACCTTCATGACCGGATAGCCCATTCCCCAGATCAGGATCAAAATGACGAGGAAGGTTTTGTGATAACGAAGGACAAGGTTCACAGCAGACTCACAATCAGAAGGTAATGGCAGAAAATAAAACGCCCTGCAATGCAAAGTTAGTTTGCATTGCAGGGTGTGGTATCAATATCTAGGCGATTATATGATTTTGCTTTTTCAGTAGGCTGATTACCGGCCTAAATCTTCAATGGCATCCACCACCATGCTGGAGCCAATGGCAATCAACAGGATATCCGAGGCGACGCGGACATATTTATGGCCGGAGGGGGCCGGGCGCAAATGAACTATAACCTCGTTGGGCACAGGGTAGTACACCAGAGTGCTTGGTAGCGGTGCGCCTCTATGCCATTTTTTTGCCTGGCCAGGTGGCAGGCAACCGTTATTCTTTTTGGCGAGGCCAGGGGGGCAATTGCCGCGGCTGAATTCTTCACGGTAGTAGCTACGTGCATAGTCGCGCTCGCGATCATCGAAATAAGCATTGATCGAGATTCGTGAGCTGTCACGGGAGACTCGGTCGTCATCCCTGTGGTTGCGCTGGTGATCATCATCACGGTGGCGATGTTTCTCTTTTTTTCCACTATGGCGTTTTTGATCATCACTTCGGGAGTCATCTCTGTTCTCTTGTTTTGAATGTTTGCCATTACCCGCCCATTCGGGTTTTTCTGCGTGCGCGGAGGTGGTGACAAATGGTGCCGCTATGAAAAGGCCGAGTAGACAGACTTTTGCAAGGGATAGGGTGCGGTTTGGATTGTTCAAGAGAGTCTTCTTTCTGCAATGGTGAAGGATGGATTCTTGCACAACTTGCCTAGCGCTGAGTTGAAGTGCATCAATATACGGTTGGTGTCGGCTGTGCATCCAGAGGCCAGTGGTTTTCAAAAACGACCGATTCAATCGGCAGGCGCTGGAACTCGCTGACGGCAGTCAAGCGCGGCAACCTGTACTTCATTCCGCCGCAGGAAATCCAGCGGCATACGCCGCGCCTGCTGGATGGCGCCGAAGACAAGGCGTTGGCCTTGGTTGTTGAGCTTGTCGGGCAGGTCGAGCAGGTCTAGCAGGTGCGCCATGCGGCGGTGCAGTCGCCACGCCGGCCGCGCGTGTATTTCGAGGAATGGGATGACTGGTGGCTCATTACCAGCTAAGTCTTCTTCCGTAGTCTCTCCATCACGCAAATCCTTGCGTTCTTTTTGGAGAATCATTATGAATCGCTACAGCAAACTTTCCCTCCTGGCTACTGCCATTGCCGCGGCGGGCACCGTTGCCTATGCCGCCCAAGGCGGCATGGAAAACGATGCCATGGCCATCACCAAGGCCAAAATTCCGCTTGCTCAGGCTGTCACTACGGCCGAGCAGCATGTCAACGGCAAGGCCTCACGCGCCGAGTACGAGCACTCGAAACATGGCTGGGTCTATGACGTGGAAGTCGTCAGCGGGGCCAAGGTCTTCGATGTCAAGGTTGATGCGGACAAGGGTACGGTCATTTCGTCCGCCGAAGACAAAGCGGATCGCGATGACGATCACGACAAGGAGGATTAATTACAGGCGGCAAGGCTGGGTCGCCACTGTGGGCTTATCCGGCCACAGTGGCCTCATGGAAGAACTCAACCACGCTCCTGCTGGCGATTGCCACATTTTTACCGAGTATGCGATCTGGGTGATCCCAGCCATCATCTGTCAGCAAGAAGGCGATGGCTGATATGCTGATTATTTTCGATGCCCTTCAAGGAAAAATCCAACCAGTAAGGAATATGTAATATGAACACTTCAACAGAAAACGCTTTGAGCAAGGTCCCAGAAGTCACTTTGCTGTTCTGGATAATCAAGATCGCTGCTACCACGCTCGGCGAAACAGGCGGTGATGCCGTTTCGATGTCGATGAATTTTGGCTACCTGATGGGCACGGTCATTTTCTCGGCCGTATTTCTGGCAGCGGTCTTTGCGCAAATCAAGGCCAAGACCTTTCATCCCTTACTTTATTGGACAACCATCATTGCCACGACCACGGTTGGCACGACACTGGCTGATTTTGCTGACCGATCTCTGGGCATCGGGTACGCGGGTGGCTCGGCCTTGCTCTTGGCTTTGCTGCTCGGCTCCCTGTTCATCTGGCATCGTACGCTTGGTTCGGTCTCAGTCAACACCGTCAGCTCGCCCAAAGCGGAGATGTTCTACTGGGTGACGATCATGTTCTCCCAGACCTTGGGAACAGCGCTGGGCGACTGGACAGCCGATACCGCCGGGCTCGGCTACGTCGGTGCGGCAGTTGTGTTCGGCACCTTGCTAGCCTTGGTCGTGGCGGCTTACTGGTGGACGGCTATCTCCCGAACCTTGCTTTTTTGGGCGGCATTCATTCTGACCCGCCCTCTGGGCGCCGTGGTAGGAGACTTTTTGGATAAGCCGCTCAGTGCAGGGGGCTTGGCGTTGAGCCGGTATTCCGCAT
>DIUK01000021.1:30076-37175 GCA_002422995.1 Rhodocyclaceae bacterium UBA6160 | reverse complement strand
CTTCGGCGGCGTGCTGGTGGTTGCCTTGGTGCTGCTTTACGCCGTTGCCATCAACAACAAACTACCGGACGACCTGGCACAGCAAATGGACTCAGCTGCAGCGGCAGCCGAACAGAAAAAATAATGCCCGGCAAATTTCGCTAGCGCTTATTTCTGCCGGTTTGCATAAACTGATCAAAACTTGCTTCGGCAAAGCGAGACCACAGTATCTGCTCGTCACGAAATGCAGCGTAGTCAGCATAGATTTTCCGCCAGGCGGGGTTTTTGGCGGATAGGTCGCTGTACAACGCCATCGAAGCGTCATAAGCTGCCTTCATGATCTCCGGACTAAAGCGATGCACCTGCGTGCCTTTGGCGACCAGGCGTTTTAGTGCCGGGGGATTGACCACATCGTAGCGCGCCTGCATATGCACGTGAGCGTGCGAGGCCGCAGTGGTGAGCACTGCTTTGAAATCAGCGGGTAGCTGCTCCCAGGCTTTGGCATTCACATACAGCGCCAGTTGCGGGCCGCCTTCCCACCAGCCCGGATAGTAGTAATGTTTGGCCACCTTATAAAAACCAAATTTTTCATCGTCATACGGCCCCACCCATTCAGCGGCATCGATCACGCCCTTTTCCAGCGCTTGATACGTCTCACCGCCCGGGATGCTTTGCGGCACAGCGCCTAACGCGGCGAACACTTTGCCGGAAAAGCCGCCAATGCGAATTTTCAAGCCACGAATGGCATCCGGCGTTTTGATCTCATGACGATACCAGCCGCCCATTTGCGCGCCGGTATTGCCCATCGCAAAATTGACGATGTTGTAATTGCGATAGAACTCGCGAAAGAGTTTCAGGCCATTGCCTTCATACGTCCACGCGCTCATCTGGCGTGAATTAAGTCCAAAGGGAATGGCGCAGTCGATGGCGAAGGTGTCATCCTTGCCGAAAAAATAATACGGCGAGGTGTGCGCGCATTCCACCGTGCCTTGCTGTACAGCATCAACCACACCCAGGGGAGGCACCAGCTCGCCACCGGCATGCACCGAGATGATAAAGCGGCCGCTGGTTGCCTCAGCCACTTTTTTGGCGAACACTTCGGCGGCGATGTAAATCGTATCCAGGGTTTTAGGAAAACTGGACACCAGCCGCCAGCGAACTGCAGTTTGTGCGTGCACCGCGGGGGCAATGCCTGTGGCAAGAATGCCGCCCAAGCCTGCCTGCTGAAGAAATTTTCGTCGTTGCATGGGATTGTTTTCCTTGGTGTCAAAAATATCCTGATCAATGCGCTTTAGAGGCGGCCTGCTCGCGGCGAATCACTTCCAGCAGATCGCGCATCGGATCATCTTCGCCGTTAGCGTCCACAGCGTCTGGCAATGGCAAACTTTGCCCGCTCAAAGCGGGGGCTGCATCAATTTGATCCAACACCAAGCCGGGCCAGCGAATAATTGCAGCCACCATGAGGATTTGCAGAAAAATAAACGCCATTGAGCCTTTATAAATTTGTGTCGTCGTCACCGCAGGAATCCGTGCGCCAGTGATGCGGTCTGTCGTGCCGCCATTGGGTGCCACACTGCGCAAATAAAACAGGGCGAAACCAAAGGGCGGTGTCAGGAATGATGTTTGCAAATTCATCGCCAGAATCACGCCGAACCACACCAGATCAATACCCAAGGCATTCGCTACAGGAACCAGCAAGGGCACGACGATAAAGGCTATTTCAAAAAAATCGAGGAACATGCCCAGTACAAACACCAGCAGGTTCACCGCCAGCAAGAACCCCAGCACGCCACCAGGTAATTTATCGAACAAATGTCCGATCCACGCTTGCCCATCGGCGGCATTGAAGGTGAAAGAAAACACCGTGGAGCCGATCAGAATAAACATCACAAACGCGGTGAGTCGGGTGGTGTTGTCCAGCGCTTCAACAAGTAGTTTTTTCGTCAAGCGGCGTTTGGCCAGCGCCATGCATAGCGCGCCGAGCGCACCCAGCGCACCACCTTCTGTGGGCGTAGCGATACCGAGAAAAATTGTGCCAAGGACAAGAAAAATCAGCACCAGCGGCGGGATCAACACAAAGGTAACGCGCTCGGTCAAACGCGAAACAAGCGTCAAACCCAAGCCACGATTGAGCAATGCCAGGCCCAAGGCAGTGAACGCGGCAACCGCGAGCGAAAAAATGACAGTTTCGTCGCCCGGCGCATCCCCGGGGCGATCCAGCCAGTGCCCCACAATGCCGCTATGCACTTGTGACCAAACCACCCCGGCTGTTGTGGCTATCAGCAACAAAATCAGCAGCGAGGCATGTCCACTTGACCCGCTCTCTTCACGGTAAATCCGCGCTTCAACCGGCAAGGCAGGCACCCAGCCAGGCCTGAAAAACGCAATGGCCACAATAAACAGCGCGTACAAACCCACCAGCAACAAGCCCGGCAGCATGGCGCCGGCATACATGTCACCCACCGGACGACCCAGCTGATCGGCCATGACAATCAGCACCAAGGAAGGCGGAATGGCCTGCGCCAAAGTGCCAGACGCGGTGATCACACCCGTTGCGATGGTGCGGTTATAGCCATAGCGCAGCATGATGGGCAGGGAAATCAAGCCCATGGAAATCACTGCGGCAGCGACTACTCCGGTGGTTGCCGCAAGCAAGGCGCCAACAAAAATTACCGCCAGGGCCAAGCCGCCGCGCAAGGGGCCGAACACCTGACCGACGGTTTCCAGCAAGTCTTCCGCCATGCCGCTTTTTTGCAGCAGCCCGCCCATCAAGGTGAAGAAAGGAATTGCCAGCAAGGTATCGTTTTGCATGATGCCCACCACGCGCAGTGGCAAGGCCTGAAACAACACCGGCGGAAACAGCCCCAGCTCAATTCCCAGTAAACCAAAGCTCAAACCAGTCGCCGCCAAGGCAAACGCCACCGGGAACCCGGTAAGCAAAAACAGCAACAAGCCGCCAAACAAAAGTGGAACAAAGTTATGCGTTAAAAATGCGATCATCGAACATCTTTCGCTGTACTTAAGGCATGGCTATTGATTTCACTCTCGACGACATTCATATTGATGTCATTCGATTGCCCCTCATCTGGCTCCTTTAACTCACCACGCAAATAAGCCACTCGTTTAATCAGCTCCGACACACCTTGCAAAAAAAGCAATGCCAAACCCACGGGCAGCAGCAGATAGACCGGCCAGCGCATCAACCCACCCGCGTTCTGCGACATCTCGCCGCTTACCCAGGCGTTCCACACCAGCGGCCAGGAAAGATCAATCAGCATGAAACACAGCGGCAGCAAAAACACCAGGATGCCGACAATCTCAATCCAATGCACGGTGCGACGCGGTAAATGGCTGGCCACAAAGTCGATGCGCACATGCGCATTTTTCAGCAGTGCGTAACCCGCCCCGAGCAAAAACACCGCAGAAAACAAATACCACTGAACTTCCAGCAAGGCATTCGAGCTGGTTTGAAAAGCCTTGCGCACCAAGGCATTGCCTGCGCTGATCAAAACAGCCAGCAGGACAAGCCACAAGATGCTCTGACCAGCGCGCTGATTGATGGTGTCAATCAGTCGCGAGAAAGTAAGCCAATGCCGCATAAAATTTTCCCGGTTATTCCTGACGGTAGAGCGAACTTGAACAGTAAAAACATAACGCCTATTTCCACCGCCCGGTCGTTAAAATACTTTTTCTTGTCTGTGCTCTGGAGGGGATGCGAATGTTCGACACATGAACCAAATGTCATCCCAGTTTACTCAATTTTCCCTTTCCACCCGCTATTCAACGCGCCAACTTCGATGACCGTCACCCACTTTTGCATTGTTCGCCACGGCGAGACTGACTGGAATACCGAAAAGCGCTTGCAAGGACAACTGGATGTTGCCCTCAACGCCACAGGCCGCGCCCAAGCACACGCTTTATGCAAAGCGCTCAATGAAAAAGCCGCTACAAACAGAGCCGCCATTGATGAAAACAAGGCCACCAGCCCCGCTGTACGTACTGCTTTCGCCGCGGCCTATAGCTCAGACCTGACACGTGCCTGGGAAACAGCACAAATTGCCACCACAGCACTCAATATCGCCGTATTGCCAGCGCCGACTTTTCGCGAGCGGCATTACGGCACGTATCAAGGGCTCACCTCGCAAGAAGCCGCCCGCGCCCATCCGGCGATGTATCACCTGCACCAAAATCGCGACTTGCACTACAACTACGACACCGGCGAATCGCTCGCCAGTTTTGCTGCACGCATAGAGCACGGCCTACTCGCGCTGGCAGAAAAACATTGCGGCCAAAACATCCTGATCTTCACCCACGGCGGCGTGCTGGACATCATTTACCGTCTGGCCACCCAGCGCCCCTTGGATACGCCGCGCGATTTCCCCATCCCGAATGCCGCCATTAACTGGCTGAGCCACTGTACAGCCGGCTGGCGCGTGACACGCTGGGGAGACCAGGCACATCTGGGTCAGGCACTCGATGAACTCAGATAATTTTTACCCTCCCAGGACAGCGCTCTTCATAGCGCAGGTGAGCTTTGGTCGCGATCTTCTATCAAAAGCCACTGCAAAAGAGAGTATTCCCACCCTCAATGCTAAAATTGTCGCTTGCCTCATTTGCGCCTTACTCCCCTTTGCCTTTTACCCTTCTTAACAGGATATCGCCATGTTTTCCAAGCAAAACACCATCGCTAAAACCGACGCCGAATTGTGGGCGGCCATACAGGACGAAACGCAGCGTCAGGAAGATCACATTGAGCTAATTGCTTCAGAAAACTACGTCTCCTGCGCCGTACTCGAAGCCCAGGGTTCACAGCTCACCAACAAATATGCCGAAGGTTATCCGGGCAAGCGCTATTACGGTGGTTGTGAGTTTGTCGATGTGGCCGAGCAACTGGCCATTGAGCGCGCCAAAAAACTGTTCGGCGCGGATTGCGCGAATGTGCAACCCAACTCCGGCTCACAAGCCAATCAGGCCGTGTTCATGGCGTTTTTAAAGCCGGGCGATACCATCCTCGGCATGAACCTGGCCATGGGTGGGCATTTGACGCATGGCGCGTCAGTCAATATGTCGGGCAAATGGTTCAACGTCATCCCTTATGGTTTGGATGCCAACGAGGCGATTGATTACGAAGAAATGGAACGTTTGGCGCACGAGCATAAGCCCAAGCTGATCATCGCCGGGGCTTCGGCTTACTCCCTGCGCATTGATTTTGCGCGCTTTGCCAAAGTAGCCAAAGCTGTCGGCGCGATTTTCATGGTGGATATGGCGCACTACGCAGGTCTCATTGCCGCAGGCTGCTACCCCAACCCCGTGCCGCATGCGGATGTGGTGACCTCCACCACCCACAAAACCTTGCGCGGCCCCCGCGGCGGCTTGATTTTGATGAAGGCCGAGCACGAGAAAGCCATCAACTCGGCGATTTTCCCCGGCTTGCAAGGCGGCCCCTTGATGCACGTCATCGCCGCCAAGGCCGTGGCCTTTAAGGAAGCCATGGGCAGCGACTTCAAACATTATCAAGAGCAGGTCATCAACAACGCACAAGTCATGGCCAAGGTGTTGAAGTCTCGCGGCTTGCGCATCATTTCCGGGCGCACGGAGTCACATGTATTTCTGGTTGACTTGCAAAGCAAGCACATTACCGGCAAAGAGGCGGAAGCTGCGCTGGGCAATGCACATATCACCGTCAACAAAAATGCCATTCCAAATGACCCGCAGAAACCCTTTGTCACCTCCGGCATTCGTCTTGGCACACCGGCCATGACCACACGCGGCTTCAAGGAAATCCAAGCCGAACAGGTCGCCAACTTGATTGCCGACGTGCTGGACGCCCCCGCAGATGAAGCTGTGCTCGCCCGCGTACGCAATGAAGTAGCTGCACTTTGCAAAAACTATCCGGTGTATGGCTGATTGCCGCTGTTTGTTAGTGCGGTATGCGCCTGACCACTCCCGCCCAGTAAAGACGCTGGCTAGCTCGCCGCCTGGCAAGCGCTCCTCACCATGAAATGTCCGTTTTGCAAGGCTGACGACACGCAGGTAATGGATACGCGTGAAAACGAAGACGGCGACACCGTGCGGCGGCGGCGGCGCTGCACGGCTTGCGAAAAGCGCTTTACCACCTATGAGCGGGTAGAGCTACAGTTGCCGCAGGTCATCAAGAAAAATGGCAGCCGCACAGAGTATCAACGGGATAAATGCAAAGCCAGCATGATGCTGGCTTTGCGCAAACGTCCGGTGACGACCGAAAGCCTGGATGCCGCACTGGATAAAATTGAAGAACGCCTGGTACAACTCGGCCTGCGTGAAGTGGCGTCCGACCGCATCGGCGAGCTGGTGATGCGCGAGCTCAAAAAACTCGACAACATTGCCTACATCCGCTTTGCTTCGGTGTATCGCAATTTTGAAGACGTGAATGAGTTCTCGAACGCCATTCGGGAAGTGGAAACACCGCCTGCCCCAACACCGACTCAGCAATAAATCCGCAACCCGCCCTGTACATGTCATTTTCCGGCGACGATCAGCGCTTCATGGCGCAAGCCCTGCAACTGGCTGAACGTGGCCTATATACCACCACGCCCAACCCGCGCGTTGGCTGCGTGATCGTCAAGGATGGAGAAGTCATTGGTGCTGGCTGGCACGAAAAGACCGGCGAGCCGCATGCAGAAGTGATCGCGCTCAACGATGTCGCCGCACGTGGACACACACCTGCCGGCGCGACAGCCTATGTCACGCTGGAACCCTGCAGCCACACCGGCCGCACGCCGCCCTGTGCGGATGCCTTGGTCAATGCAGGCGTTGCGCGTGTCGTTGCCGCCATGTCAGACCCCAACCCGCAAGTTGCCGGACAGGGATTGGCTCGCCTGAAAGCTGCGGGAATTACAACAGAATGCGGGTTACTGAATGAAGCAGCCCAGGAATTAAATATCGGCTTTGTCTCGCGCATGACGCTCGGCAGACCCTGGGTGAGGCTCAAAATTGCGGCCAGCCTGGACGGTAAAACCGCGCTGCAAAATGGCGTATCGCAATGGATTACCAGTGCAGCATCGCGGCAAGATGTACACCAATGGCGCGCGCGTTCATGCGCGGTGTTAACCGGGATAGGCACCGTTCTGGCGGACAATCC
>DIUK01000021.1:0-29939 GCA_002422995.1 Rhodocyclaceae bacterium UBA6160 | reverse complement strand
CAGCATGGGCAGGTGGACTTGCCAGCCTTGTTCGCTGAGCTTGGCCGACGCGGCATAAACGAGATCCTGATTGAGGCCGGCGCCCGCCTGAATGGCGCTCTAATATCCGCCGCCTGCGTGGATGAATTGCTGCTTTATCAAGCCCCAATGTTGCTGGGAGACTCGGCGCGCGGGATGTGGCATGAAAGCGGGAATGAAAACCGTCACGCGCTGACAGAACTTGCCGCTGCACCGCGTTTGAACATCATCGAACACCGCATCATCAGCGCTGTCCCACGGGATACCACTTTGCATAACTTTTTTATTCGCGCACGGTTTTTATAGTTAGCGCATCGCTGCGCCGCACACTGCGCAACTCGTATCGCGCGGCACGCGCACTTCCCGCCAGCTCATGTTGAATGCATCCAGCAACAATAATCGTCCACCCAGGCTTTGCCCGCAGCCCATGATGAGCTTTAATGCCTCGGCCGCCTGCATGCTGCCGATAATGCCCGTGAGCGGTGCAAAAACCCCCGTCACGGCACAGCGCACATCGTCCGCCGCCTCGGCTTCCGGAAACAAGCAGTCGTAGCAAGGCGCATCCGGCTCGCGCGAATCAAACACCGTAATTTGCCCATCAAAGCGAATTGCCGCGCCAGAAACCAAAGGCTTTTGATGCTTCACGCAAGCTCGGTTGATCGCATGCCGTGTCGCAAAATTATCGCAACAGTCGAGCACCACATCGGCAAGCGCTACTTGTTTATCAAGCGCTGCGTTCTCTAACCGTTCGACTATCGCAATCACCTGACATTGCGGATTGATTTCACTTAAGGTGCGCTGACCAGAGATCGCTTTGGCCTCACCGACAGCCTCCGTGCGATGCAAAATCTGGCGCTGCAAATTAGTAAGGTCTACTTCGTCGCCATCGGCCAAAACCAAGGTACCTACACCCGCAGCAGCGAGATAACACGCAGCAGGCGAACCCAGGCCGCCTGCGCCGACGATCAGCACACGTGCATTAGTGATCGCCTCCTGGCCTTCAATGCCAATCTCCGGTAGCAAAATATGGCGGCTATAACGCAACAGTTGCTCATCATTCATGCTATTTTTGGCTTACCTGTTTACGACTGCTCACGCGACTCACTTATCTTCGCGCAGCTCCGCTGGAGTATCGTCATGATCGCCATGCAAATGGTGATCCCATGCCTTGGAATAAATATCCTGTGACTTTTTGATCAACCGTTGCGGGCCGTATAAATTGCGTAATTGCGTCTCCTCAACAAAAGCAATCAACGCATGGGTTGCGCGTGCATACCAACCATTATCCAGGTGAAAGCCTTGTTTTCTTAGCGCCCTGGCAATACCATCAAAGGTGTAATCACGCAAGGCATAGCCAAGCAACAAAACATGCGGTGCAGCACCCCTTGATACAGTGAAATCGGGCAAACCCGCCAGCAACGATTGTGCCTTATCTACCTCAGGCAAAAAATGTGCATCAAACCGTAGTGCACGGTGCTTATGAATGCCAGGTTGCGGCACAAATGCGCTGTATTGTCCGCTCGTATCACCGCGGGATTCTTCAGACATGCCTGCCGCGCCACCACGCGGCCGGTGCTTCCCGGCGTCGCGTAACTCACGCGCTTTTTCGGGAGACATTTTGCTCATGTCACAGCATCTCTACGACACATGGCCTGCTCGCGCGGGAATAAAACTGGGTGTGCCGTCAGCCATTGTCAGCGTTTCAGAATTTGCAATGCCCTCAACAAATTCACTGCTTGCGAGAGTTGATAATCATCTTTGGATCCGTACTCAAATGGCTTCCGAGATTCGTCTTCGTTCTCATCCGCCTTCTTTTTCTTGTCATTTTTCTGCGTTGTTGTTTTTTCCTCCTGACTAACGCTCGCCTCTGGTTTCTCGGACTTGGCTTCTGAGCCCTTTTCGTTGTCATTGAGCAAATGCCGCTCCAGATCGGCCTCGCGCAGACTTATCCCCGCTTTGCCATTGGCTGACTCTTCCACCACAATATCCGGCGTAATACCTTTTGCCTGGATAGAGCGGCCAGATGGCGTGTAATAACGTGCCGTAGTGAGTTTGATTGCCGCATTATTGGATAGCGGCAATACCGTTTGCACTGAACCTTTTCCAAACGTCTGTGTGCCCATGATGATGGCGCGCTTGTGGTCTTGCAAAGCACCCGCGACAATTTCAGAAGCCGAGGCAGAACCGCCATTCACCAACACCACGAGGGGAATAGTCTTCACCAATGCTGGCAAGCTCTTCATGTAGTCATCCTGACTGCGCCGCATGTAATCCGCTGGATCAGTGGTGAAGCGCCGCTTGGCATCTTCTGTGCGGCCTTCGGTTGAAGTCACCAGTGTATTGGGTGGCAAAAAGGCGGCAGACACACCGATCGCACCAGTGAGCAAGCCACCAGGGTCATTACGCAAATCCAAGACCAGGCCTTTGAGACCTTCTTTGTCTTGCTTGAATAATTTATCCAGATGTTTAGCCAAATCAGCATTGGTTTCTTCCTGGAATTGTGTTACCCGCAAGTAGCCATAGCCGTTTTCCAACGCCTTGGATTTCACGCTTTGCACCTTGATTTTTTCACGCATCAACGTCACTTCAAAAGGCTTTGTTTCGCCTTTGCGGAATATCGTCAAACGGATTTTCGTTTTCGGTTTGCCACGCATTCTTTTGACTGCTTCATTAAGCGTCAGTCCTTTAACGAAAGTATCGTCGAGCTTGATGATCAAGTCGCCCGATTTCAAGCCGGCCTTGTAAGCCGGGGTATCTTCGATCGGCGAGACTACTTTAACCACACCATCTTCCATACCCACTTCCAGGCCCAAACCACCGAACTCGCCTTGCGTGGTCACCTGCATTTCCTTGAATGCTTCAGCATCCAGATATGCCGAGTGTGGGTCAAGGTTTTCCAGCATGCCGCTGATGGCATGGGTAATCAGCGTTTTATCATCCACTGGCTCAACGTAACCTTGCTTGATTGCGCCATACACGTCGGCAAAACTGCGCAGTTCTTCAATCGGCAAAGTCGAGACAGCAGCGTCTTTACCCGCACTGGCAGAAAAATTCAAGCTGACAAAAATGCCAACAAGCAAACCTGCGGTAAGTAATCCAATTTTTTGCAAAGCACTGCGCATAAAGACTCCGTAAGCCGTGAACAATTATTAAGTATTGCAATGAGGACCCGCAAAGTATAGAGCTCACAGCGGGTTTTCGACCTGCGACGATCCGCGATCAGCGCTCGCCTAACCACTTCCTTGGGTCAAATGCCTGCCCCCGATGCCTTAGCTCGAAGTATAAACCTGGCTCAGGATGTCCGCCGCTATTGCCCGCCAACGCAATCGTTTGCCCTGCTGTAACGGTAGTACCCACGCTCACCTGCAAGGCATCGTTATTGCCATAAACCGATAAAAAATCATCCCCGTGGTCAATAATCAGCAAGTTGCCAAAACCGCGCAACCACTCAGCAAACACAACGCGCCCCGTGGCCACGGTGCGCACCGGCGCGCCTTCATCTGCGCGGATAAACAGTCCTTTCCAAGCCGCGCCACTCTCGGCGCGGGCACTGCCAAAGCGGCCGACCACTTGCCCGGACACTGGCATCCGCAAACGGCCGCGCAATGCAGAGAACTCACCTCCCACACGCCCTGGCTCATAATTTCGCACTATTGGCGGCTTTACCGGTGTTTGCGGGCGCGATGGCTTAATCTTGCTCGCCGTCTCACCAGCGCCGACTTTTCCTGATTTATTTTCTCCCTTTGCTACAGCACGCAGGGTAGCCGATTTTTCAGCCGCTGCTTTTTGTGCCGCTGACTTGCGCGCTGCAGCAGCGATATTCTCAATAATCTTGGTCAAGCGCTGCTCATCACGCCGCAAATTGGCCAGCTCATTGCGCTGCCCACGAATCTGTGTTGCCAGTTTAGCCAGCGTCGCTTCGCGCTGTTTTTGCTGAGCAACCAGCTGATCTCGACTCGCCTGCTGCTGAGTCGCAATATCGGTCAACCGCAATTGCTGCTGGCTCACGGCTTTAGTCACCTGTTGCTGCGCATGCGCAGTCGTTTTTAGATCTTGCACCAAATCGGCTTTGGCATGCGAAAGCTGGGTCAGAAAATATTGATCCCGCGCGATTAAATGTGGGTCACGCCCCGATAACAGCACACTCAAAGCATCTGCATCACCACCAACAAACTGCCGATTTAACAACCGCGACAACTGTTCTTGTTGTGCCACGGTTTGCTCAGCCAAACGCTTATTTTCTGCTTGCAATGCGGCGAGCCTGTCTTCCACTGCCTGTCGTTCTGTCGTGAGTTTTTGCAAACGTTGATTCGTCTCGCTGATCTCAGCTTCCGTCTGACGCAACTGATCACTCACTGCGACTTTGGATTTCTCTGTTTTCGATAGATCCCGGCTCAGGGACTGGATTTTCGCGCGAACATCATTCAGGTTGCCTTTATTGGGTTCCGGCTGATTATCTCTACCTGTCTGTGCTCGTGTATTGATCTTCCTCGTGGCATGCGCTCGGGTTGGTTTCTCCCCGCTTTTCGCACTGCGCTTGCCTGTCTTGACATCAACCGCCCGCTTATCGCGACTCGGACTAACCTTAAGCTTGGCATTTTTACTCTGTAGTGTAGTTTTTTTCCCTTGGCTGCTTTTACTACTTGGGTTTTTCTGTGCATCAGTCGCCTTGGCCAAGCTGGGTAGCAGACAAAAAAACAGCAAGCCAAAAAATACGCCCGACAGCGCCCGCCGCGCCCAAACATGGGCACGATAGGGCGCTGAAGAAAACGCAACAACCCAACTCACCCCTTGGCTTTACCCTGATTCGCTACCGCTTGAATCGCTGCATTAATCGCGTCTTGATCGCCCAGATAATAATGCCGAATCGGCTTGAGATTTTCATCAAGCTCATACACCAAAGGCTGAGCAGTAGGGATATTCAGGCCAACGATCTCCTCGTCTGACACATTGTCCAGATACTTAATCAACGCTCGCAAACTGTTGCCATGCGCAGCGATAATGACACTCTTGCCCGCTTTAATGCTGGGGGCAATGGTATCGTTCCAAAAAGGCAGCACGCGAGCGACGGTATCTTTCAAGCACTCCGTGCGCGGCAATTCAGAGACAGGAATACTGGCATAACGCGGATCATCCACAGCCAATCGCTCATCGCCATCGGCCAGCGCGGGGGGCGGTGTATCGTAGGCGCGGCGCCATACCAATACCTGCTCATCACCATATTTTGCAGCTGTTTCCGCCTTATCCAAACCTTGCAGCGCGCCATAATGCCGCTCATTCAAGCGCCAGGAATGCTGCACGGGAATCCACATCCGGTCGAGCTCTTCCAGCACTGTCCACAGCGTTTTAATCGCCCGGCGCAACACGGAGGTATACGCCAGATCAAAGGCAAAACCCTGCTCGCGCAACAATTTACCTGCCGCTTGAGCTTCAGCCATGCCTTTGGGGGTTAAACCAATGTCGTACCAGCCGGTAAACCGATTTTCCTTATTCCAAACCGACTCGCCGTGACGTAGCAAAACAATTTTGTACATGAAACACATCCCATCTGTTAAAAATATTCATTTTAGCGTGCGATTCACCGGCCAGCCTCAGTCAAAGGCATAACCCCTATCGGCTGGCAGGTTACAATGCATGCTGACCAGTGTCATTGAAACTATCGTTCCTGCGCAAACTTTGGCAGCAACCTGTTTTCAAATGATTACTGTATGGCAAACCAACTCAGGATATCAATCTCTCATGGAATTCTTGCAACAAAACTGGATGTGGATCACGCTTGCGCTAACCTCTGGCGCCCTGCTGTTTTGGCCCCTCATCAAGGGAACTGATCGCCAGTCGCTCATCCCAAGTGATGCCACTCGCCTGATGAATAAAGAAAATGCCGTGGTGATTGATGTGCGCACAAATGATGAATGGGCCAAAGGCCATATCGCGGGTGCCCGCCATATCCCCATGCCCACACTGCAGGAAAAAATAGCTGAACTCACTAAACTTAAAAAACGCCCAATGATTATTTGCTGCGCCTCTGGCAACCGTGCTACTGCTGCGGCAACTGTCTTGCGCAAAGCCGGGTTTGAGAATGTATTTGTTCTTGCTGGTGGCATCACAAGCTGGCTTGACGCCAAGCTGCCTGTCACCAGTAAATAAGTTTTAACCTTTGCTCTGAAAGGATTACCAATGGCCAAAGTTGTCATGTACTCAACCGCAGTGTGCCCTTATTGCGTCCGCGCCGAACAATTGCTGATGCGAAAAGGCGTAAAAAATCTCGAAAAAATTCGCGTTGATCTCAACCCCGAGCTGCGTGCCGAAATGATGGAAAAATCCGGACGCCGCAGTGTGCCGCAAATTTTCATTGGTACAACGCATGTGGGTGGATTTGACGATCTCTTTGCCCTTGATCAACAAGGCGGGCTAGACCCGCTCTTGACGGCCTGAACGCTCGCGACCAAACCTTAATCTGTCATTCCCTCAGCCACCTTTTCTTTATCTGACTTCAAAACTCCCATGAGCGACCAACAAGCTGTATTTACCATTGAAAAAATTTACATCCGCGATTTATCTGTTGAAGTGCCCAATGCACCGCAGATTTACTTGGAGCGTGAAGCACCAGCGATTGCCGTGCAAATTCAAACCACCGCAACTGATATGGGTGAAGGCCTGTTTGATGTGGCCGTCACAGTCACAGTGACAGCAAAAAAAGACGAGAAAGTTTTCTTTTTGGTTGAAGCTGCGCAAGCCGGTATTTTCCTAATAAAAAATGTACCCGCCGAAGATATGGAGCCAGTGCTGGCCGTTGGTTGCCCAAATATTCTGTTCCCTTATGTACGTGAAACAATTTCAGACGCGGTCAATCGCGCGGGCTTTCCGCCAGTCTTGTTAGCGCCCGTGAATTTTGAAGCGCTGTATCAGCAACGCGCCGCAGAACAAGCGGCAACAGGCAATGGTGCCACCACGCCATTGCAATAAGTCGGCGCTGATGAAACAACTGCGCTNNAAAAACGCTCTCCTCGCCGTAGCGGCTGGTGATACGGCGATTTATTACTGGATTTTATGAACAAACAACCTCCGAAAAATACGCCCGAGCCTAGGCAAAGCCTTGTGCGCAGCTCCTGGCATGCACAGTCATGGTGCGGGACTTCGTTCAGTAGTCGTGTGCTCTGCAGTGCGTTTTTTAGTACGCTTTTTGCAAGCATCAATGCCCTGGCGCTTGACTTTTCCAGTGTCACCACACCCACCGTTTTATATGATGCACCCTCAGCAAAGGCAACACCCTTATTTGTAATTTATCCCGGCACACCTGTCGAACGCGTCATCAATGTCGACGGCTGGATAAAAGTACGTGATAGCCAAGGCACCCTGGCCTGGATAGAAAAAAAATATTTGGGTAACTCGCGACAACTGATCGTCACAGCACAACGGGCGCAAATCCGAACCGCAGCAGAAGACCTTGCGCCTCTGGTTTTTGAAGCAGAGCGCGATGTCATTCTCACCTTAATCCCCGCTTCACCTGCAACCGCCTCAGCAAGTCCCTCATCGTCGACAGCACCTTCCGTAACGCTTAAACCAACCGCGTCACCAAAAGCCGCCCCGACTGCTGTATCAAACATCAAAGCCACCGACTGGATTAAAGTCAAACACCGCGATGGACAACAGGGTTTTATCAAGTCAAACCAGGTCTGGGGCTGGTAATTGCGAATCAGTGTTTTAGGTGCCGGCGCTTGGGGAACTGCAATAGCCATTGCCTTGGCATCACGCCATTCTGTGCGCTTGTGGGCACGTAATGCAGAGCAAATCGCCGCCATGCAAAAAAGCATCCCGCGAGAAAACCCGCGTTACTTACCCGCTTGCCCTTTTCCTGAAACCTTGGCGCTGAACAGCGACTTAGATACTGCCATCGCTGATGCAGAGTTACTCATTCTCGCCCCTCCCCTGGCAGGCTTGCGCCCCTTGCTGGCGCGCTTGCGTCAGTATCGAGAGACTCACTCTGGCTCACTCCCGCCTTTTTTATGGCTTTGCAAAGGGCTGGAAGCGGCATCGAGCAAACTTCCCCATCAGGTCGTGGCGGACGAGTTTAAGGAAGCGCCCACTGCGTTATCTTTTCCCTGCGGCACACTCACCGGCCCCAGCTTTGCCTTGGAAGTGGCGCGTGGATTGCCAACTGCGCTCACCTTAGCGGCCAATAACATTCACTTTGCCAGCACACTCGCACGCACGCTGCATGGCGGCAGTTTACGTATTTACGCGAATGACGACCTGGTTGGCGCAGAAGTTGGCGGCGCCGTAAAAAACATCCTGGCCATTGCCGCCGGCATTAGTGATGGCCTGGGCTTGGGACAAAACGCTCGTGCTGCACTGCTCACACGCGGCTTGGTTGAGATGACACGCTTTGGCGTCGCCCTCGGTGCGCGGCCTGATACATTTACAGGGCTCACCGGCTTGGGAGATTTAATTCTTACCTGCACCGGCGACTTATCGCGTAATCGGCGTGTGGGTTTATTGTTAGCGGAAGGTCAAACACTCAACACGATACAAAGCACATTAGGCCACGTCGCTGAAGGCGTTTTTACTGCGCGTGAAGTCGCCCGCCGCGCGCAAAATTTAGGTGTTGATATGCCAATCACCACCACCGTCGCCAATCTGCTTGATGGCCACATCAGCCCGCGTGAAACCGTGCAACAACTCATGGCACGAGATGCACGCACTGAGTAAGCACTGACCTGCAACAACAAAATCTGCCAGACACAGCAGCAACCGACTCAAGCCCCACCGGCAAAACCATTTTGTCGCCAAGCCTCATACACCATAATCGCAACCGTATTCGATAAATTCAGACTACGATTGCCCGGCATAAGCGGTAAGCGTAATCGGTTGTCTGACGCGATGTCTGCCAACACATGCGCTGGCAAGCCACGCGTCTCCGAACCAAAAACAAACACATCATTTGGTAAAAACCTTGGTGCAGTGTTGGTAGCCAAGTCGGCTAAAGACTCCGCTGAACGCACTATGTCAGACGTATTAGTAAAGTCGGCGCTGGCGTGACGGCGTTGTCCCTTGGTAGTAAGCGCAAACAAGCGCGTCGCACCAAGATTGGCGAGCGCCAAGCGGCAAGCGGCCCAATCAGCATGTACGGTTACCACCGCCAACTCAGCATAATCCATCCCGGCACGCCGCAACTGGGATGCAGAGAGATCAAATCCCAAAGGCGCTACCAAATGCAAACGCGCCCCAGTATTCGCGCATAACCGAATCGCATTGCCGGTGTTGGGTGGAATTTCTGGTGCTACCAAAACGACATGAAACAATTTTCAATCCTCGATAAACTGTGTATTTTCCCAAATAATCAGGCGATTGTATAAAAAACTTCGTGTAATATCACAAGACAATCCTCTTTGGAGAACAAAGTATGGCCCGCCCAGAAAAGATTCGTTTGGGTGATTTGCTTGTACAGCAAAATCTGATTACTGCCGAACAGCTAAAAAATGCACTGGATGAACAAAAGCGTACCGGGCGTAAGTTAGGCCGTGTTCTTGTCGACAGCAACTTCGTAACAGAAGAGGGCATTTCAACAGCATTAGCTCGTCAGCTAGGCGCAGATTTTATTGATTTACGCCAATTCACGCCCAAACCAGAATACCTGAATCTACTGCCTGAAAGCCAGGCACGACGCCTTCGTGCCATGGTCTTGAGCGAACGAAATGGTTTGCTACTGGTCGGCATGTCTGACCCAACCGACCTGGCGGCCTTTGATGACATCACACGCCAGCTCAAACGTGAAATTGATCTTGCCGTTGTCACTGAAAGCCAGTTAATTAGCAGCATTGATCGCGCCTATACCCGTACAGCTGAAATCCATGGCCTGGCAAAAGAGCTAACCGCTGAATTGTCAGATATGCCATCCGAATTTGGCAATCTGCTCGGCCTGACTGCAGGTGCAGAAGATGCACCCGTCGTTAAATTGCTCAATAGCGTTTTTGAAGAAGCCTTAAAGCTCCGCGCTTCTGATATCCACGTTGAACCCCAAGAAAACGCATTGCTCATTCGCTTCCGGATTGATGGCGTTTTGCATATTCAAACTGAAGCTGATACAAAAATTTCAACCGCTGTAGTGCTCCGGCTCAAGCTAATGTCCGGGCTGGATATTTCTGAAAAACGACTTCCGCAAGATGGTCGATTCAATATCACTTTGCGTAATGAAACTATTGATATCCGCATATCCACCATGCCTACTCAGTATGGTGAATCTGTGGTCATGCGCTTGCTGGCGCAAAACACGGGTTTGCTGCATCTGGATCGTTTGCACATGCCGCCAAATATTCTGGAACGCTTTCGTCATGCCATAAACCGACCATCAGGTATTGTGCTGGTGACCGGGCCAACAGGGTCCGGCAAAACCACCACGCTTTATGCTGCACTTAATGCCCTGAATACGCCAGAGAAAAAAATCATTACGGTAGAAGACCCGGTTGAATATCGATTGCCGGGCATCAACCAGGTACAAGTGCATGAAAAAATAGATCTCACTTTTAGCCGTGTGCTGCGATCTGCATTGCGACAGGATCCAGACATTGTCTTAATTGGCGAGATGCGCGATCAGGACACAGCAGAGATTGGCATGCGTGCAGCCATGACAGGCCACCTCGTGCTTTCCACCTTACATACCAACGACGCGCTCTCTACACCAATTCGCCTGCTGGATATGGGCGTACCGCGCTACATGGTGGCCTTATCTATTCAAATGGTTCTGGCGCAACGCTTGGTGCGCCTTATTTGCACAAACTGTGCAACACCCTACACCCTGTTACCCCAAGAGCACTTATGGCTGAAAAATGAATTGGGGGAACATGTAAATAATCACAGTTACAAGCATGGCAAAGGCTGCAGTCATTGCGCCAACACGGGCTATCAAGGCCGCCAGGCCGTCTATGAAATGCTGGAAATGACCAATGCGCTGGTAGAAGCGGTCAACCGAGGTGATCCAAACGAATTCATGTCTCTCGGACGCCAGCAAATGGCGGGTAATACCTTGCGCCATGATGCCGTCCGCCTCGTGCTTGCTGGACTCACTACCGTTGAAGAGGCCATGCGCATCAGCACCCAACTGGATGAATAGGAACTTACATGCCTAACTTTTCCTGGCGAGGCCGCAATACTGCAGGAGACTCTGTCACAGGAGTTATGGAAGGCGCTGCTGCTAACGCCATCGCCGATGCGCTGACTAGTCTGCAGATCACACCTATCGAGATCAAGCCTCACAATAGTAGTGCCGTCTCGAGCAAGTCCACCACAGGAAATGCACCCGGGAAAACCGCTGGAAACAACGGCTTCAGCTTTTTCAAAACGCCAATCCAACCCGTCGATGTACTGCTTTTTTCACGCCAGTTACATACACTCCTCAAAGCCGGGGTGCCGATTATGCGGGCACTTGCAGGACTACAAGAATCCAGCACAAATCCCTCAATGAAAACTGTTCTGGGTAATGTTCGCGAAGGGCTGGATTCCGGACGTGATCTTTCACTCTCGCTTGCGCGCCATCCTGAAGTATTTTCACGTTTTTATCTATCCATGGTTCGTGTCGGCGAAATGACTGGCCGCCTGGAAGAAGTATTCATCCGCCTGTTTGATCACCTGGACTTCGAGCGCTTCATGAAAGAACAGGTAAAGGCTGCATTGCGCTATCCCACGTTTGTCATTATCGCCATGGCGGTGGCTATGTTGATTATCAATATTTTTGTCATACCCGCCTTTGCCAAGACATTTAAGGGGCTTAATGCTGAACTCCCGCTGATGACGCGGGTGCTTATCGGCTTTTCCGAGTTCATGGTGAACTCCTGGCCATTTTTGCTTGCAGGTACCGCACTTGCCGTCCTCGGCTTTAATGCCTGGCGAAAAACAGACAAAGGCTGCTACGACTGGGATCGACTGAAGCTTCGCATTCCTATCGCAGGCAAAATTATTCAAAAGGGTACCCTGGCTCGCTTTGCCCGTGCCTTTGCGCTTTCTTCACGCAGTGGCGTACCGATCATTCAAGCGCTTACCAATGTGGCCGAGACCGTAGAAAATGCATATATCGCCCATAAAATCAGTAAGATGAGAGATGGCATCGAGCGCGGGGAGAGCGTTTTGCGCACCTCGATTTCTGCTGGAGTTTTTACCCCTGTCGTCATACAAATGATTGCCGTCGGCGAGGAATCGGGCGCTCTTGATGACATGATGCAAGAAATAGCCGATATGTATCAAAGTGAAGTGGAATATGAACTCAAAACGCTATCACAGCAAATCGAGCCTATCCTGATTACTGCGCTAGGCGCTATGGTGCTAGTTCTAGCCTTGGGCATCTTCCTGCCAATCTGGGATTTGGGCAGCAACATGATTAAAAATTGATACGCCCTGTCCTATGCACCTAATATCCACTACCCAACAGCTCCCTTTCTACCGCGCCCGGTACAGCCACCATTTCATGCAAGGTGTCAGCGCACTGAAATTCACCCTGGTGTTAATCATCATGAGTGTAATGAGTTACTTTTTGATGCAAGGCTTGATTTTTATTCAGGGCAAATCCGAAAGACGCGCTTTTGAAGATAATCACGCCGCCCTCGAACGTGCAATCAGTTACGAGCTGATGAGCAGAGGAACACGGGGTGAAACAATAATGCCCGACAAACTGCTCAAAGAAAACCCGTTTCAATGGCTTGCATCCAAACCGCTTGGCTGGTCAGGTATTTATCCAGCATCAGGACAAAAAAAATCAGGTGCCTGGTATTGGGACAATAAAAAAAATGAGATTGTCTATGTGCCCAAAGATCCATCCCTCATCAACTTTGACGATGAAAAACAGTCTGAAATTCGCCTGCGCTTATCGCTCATTGGCCAAGGACAAGCGACGCTTTTAGCAGCAAACAAGTATCAATGGAAGTAAAAAAGAGCTTATCGTAGATTTTCAGCAACAAGATAACTGGCTCGAAAATGTCAATTATTCAAGTTTTATGAAAACAAGCCGTAGAATAAACCGCTGTCAACAACGCAACAACGTAAACTTCCCCACTAACTATTTTTATTAGAAGGAGCACCCTATGCGTAAAACTCACCAAGGTTTCACCTTGATTGAACTTGTCGTCGTCATCACCATTCTCGGTATTCTTGCTGCCGTGGCATTGCCGCGCTTCACCAACTTGCAGCGTGATGCCCGCATCGCCAAACTCAATGCAGCACGCGGTGCGGTCGGTGCTGCCTCTGCGCTAATTCATGGCACAGCCTTGGCGCGTGGTGGCATTGCAGATACACTTGCCTGCCCAAGCGCGTTGGGATTTGGCCCCAACCCGGCAAACAACACCACGAACATTTGTACTGAATCCGGACGCGTTCGCATTCTTAATGGCTATCCGACAGCCAACCTTCAAGGCATAGTTGATGCAGCAGGATTAACCAGCACCTTTCCTGCAACAGCAGCTGCCCTAACCTCAGAACAGATGTCAACTACAGGGGGTGGCGCTGGAGCCGGGGCCGTACTCACCATTCGCGTAAATGGCGGATCAAATCCTGCAACCTGTTTCTTTACCTACACTGCGCCAACACTCCCAGGCGGTGCACCGATTATTGGTGCCACCACGCCACCCTCAGCCGCAGGTAATACTGCTGGGTGCTAACTTGACCTGTATTACTTAAAAATAAAAGCTAAAAAGAAAGTTCAATTTCCTTCTTTTACAGGGCGACCAATGATAGCTATCAATTGGCGCCCTGTTTTGCATTACTGCGAAGTCCTTCTGCACACTAGAATAAAGAACACATCCTTCTTTTTTCTATGGATTTTTCATTACTCAATCCTGCTAATTAACTGCTGTTTCATATCGGTTTTTGATGCTTGAACCAAGCGATAGCGAAGTATAGTAAAGGGTGTCTAAGCGACTTTACATACAATCCCATTCCCTTTCTTGCCGTGCTTTTCTTCCCCAAAAAAAATTCCCCCACCGGCTGGCTGGCTATCACACAGACACCCAGCCGCATGGATTTTGTGCATATCGAACGTACCGCAGGCAACCTGCCGCGTACGTTACTCGCCGAATCCATTGCTTGTGATACGGACGTTACAACAACACTGGCTGGCTTGAAAAAAAGCTTGCAATTAGCCAACTACAAACTCTTGGCACTGCTTTCCACAGGACAATACCAATTCATTCTGACCGATGTGATCGAGGGCTCGCCCGACGAAGTGCGCGAGATTTTGCGCTGGAAACTCAAAGATCAAGTTGATTTTCCAGTAGATCAAGCCGCCATTGACTTTTTACCTGTGCCAGCACTGGGACGCCCCCCCCCAAGTGATTACTATCATTTCTCCAGAAGCTGTCGTCGCACCATTAGTGCAATCTTTTCAGTCGGCAAAATTAGCGTTGACTGCGATCGATGTACCCGAACTCGCACAACGTAACCTGGCTAACCTACTCGAAGAGGAAGACCGTGGCTTGGCTATGCTGGTTTTTGATGATACCGAGGGCCTGCTCACCTTTACTTTTGCTGGTGAGCTGTTGATTGCACGCCATATTGAGATTTCTGCCAAACAACTTGTGGCAGCTGATGAAGCGCGACGAGAACAGCTTTTTGAGCGAATTGCTCTCGATGTGCAACGCTCGCTGGATAACTTTGATCGCAGCCATAGCATGGTTCCCCTCTCTCGCCTGATCGTTAGCCGCATTCCTGGTGTCACAGGCTACATTGAGCACCTGCAAAATAATCTATCTATCCATGTCAGCGTATTAAACCTCACTGACCTGCTTGATCTCTCAGCAACACCCGCATTGCTTGACCCTCAGCGTCAATTTCAATGCCTGCACGCCATCGGTGCCGCCTTGCGCGACGAGACTGCCTCATGAGTGCGCAAATCAATCTATACCATGCGCGTTTTTTAAATGTCCGCGACTGGCTTCACCTGAATTATGTCGCTCTTGCCGCCGCCATTGTTTTTTTCTTGTTAGGTATTTGGACTGTGATTGCGCAACGCGAATTGCACCAAACCCAAACAAAAGCTGCCGCTTTAATCAACACGCTCGAAACAACTAAAGCCGCCGTAGAAGAAGCAACACAACGTACCAATCAACCCGCCAATCCGCAGCTACTCGCAGAGATAGCTCACGCACAAGCCACATTATCGCGGCGGGATGAAATTGTGCACTTATTAGAGAGTGGCACCGTCGGCAATAGTCAGGGCTTTTCAACATTTCTTTCAGGCTTTGCGCGCCAAGTACCCACTGGATTATGGTTGACAGGTTTCACACTCAGCTCGGGTGGTGCCAATATGGAAATTCGCGGCAGTACTTACGATGAAAAAACAGTACCTGAATATATTCGTCGTCTCGGCCGCGAAACCTTGTTTCAAGGGCGGCAGTTTTCTGCCCTCAGCTTGCAGCGAGACACAAGCGCTGACACAACCAGCGCCGCAAATACAACACTAGCAACACAAGCCGCCGTCTCACCAGCGCCGACTTTTCCCTCCTTATCGAGAACATCGTCCACCACGCCCCGCCGCACCATGCATTTTGTACTAACACCCATGAGCTCAATCGGGGACAGCAAATGAAGCCAGATGTAAAAACGCTGAAGAAAAATGCGCGCGCAAAATGGCAAAGCTGGTGCGATCAGTTCAGCGCCCGGCCCCGCCGCGAGCGCGCCATTCTTGCTGGCGTACTAATTTTCGGCGTGGGTTTTCTATTATTTAGCTTTGGGATTGATGCCGCCAGCCTAAAAACACGTGCCATGCGCACTGAAATCACAACAACACAAAACGAGCTTTTACAACAGCAAGCACAGCTTGCAGCACTGCAAACGACTTTGTCCCCGGATGCAGCAAATCAAAAACGTCTCAGCGAATTAAAATCAGCACTCAACGAAGTTAACAGCCGGCTCAACCGCTTTGAACAAGGCATGGTGTCCCCTTCCCGCATGCAAGGATTTCTGGAGGACTTACTCGCCCGCCACCGCAGCATCGAATTACTTGAATTGAAAACTTTACCACCACAAGCAATTAGCGCACAGGTTAAAAAATCCGGCACAGCAACTGATCCTCAGGCTACCCCTCCAACGGAGCCTGCCTCATTACCGGCTACCGACGGTATTTGGCAGCACGGTATCGAATTGCGTCTGGCTGGCAATTACCCTGATTTGCTCAATTATTTGAGAGGTCTTGAATCAATGCCACAACGACTCATGTGGAATAGCATCAATCTCACCGTCGAAAAATATCCGCGTAACGTGCTAACCCTACGCGTCTATACCTTGAGCCTAGATAAAGACTGGCTGGTTATGTAATGAATAACGCCCTGACACGTCATCTCCTGATCTCCACGACATGTCTGCTTGTCGTCATGCAAACAATGGCTCAAGTACCTGACCCCACACGTCCGGCAGATGCTCCCGCAGCCATGTCTGAGGCTGGTAACAGCAGCAGTCAGGGCTTGCAAGCAATTATCGTACGTAAAGGTAAAGGCAAACACGCCACTGCCATCATCGCCGGACAAACCGTCCGAGTGGGCGATCAAATAGGCGAGAAGCGCGTGATGAGCATCACTGAAAATACCGTTTCGTTGCAAAATGCCCAAGGACAAGAAACGCTACAACTCTTGCCTGCAGCCAAAAAGACACTCGCCTCACCATCTCGTGCTGTCCGGTATCGGGCCAGCCGTCCGAAAGGAACCACTCAAAAATGACACCACCTCTCCGTTGGTTAAGCTTAGTGCTTTTACTCACGACCTTAGCTGGTTGCGCTACACCGCAAAATAAAAACAGCGCTGTAATGAATACAATCAATGACGAGCTATTGCAAGCCACTGCCAACCGCAAAGCTGCTCCAGTGATACCTGATTCGGCACTCATGCCTAGCCTTGTGCAAGTACCAATTCGCCCCCCTAGTGAGCCACGGTTTGATTTATCGGTTATCGAAGCGCCTGCCAATCAAGTATTCATGGCACTTGTTTCAGGCACACCTTACAGCATGTTGCTACCGCCGGACCTTAATGGCAACATCACCATCACCCTCAAAAATGCCACCCTTCTCGAGGCCCTGGATACAATTCGCGAATTGTTCGGATACGAATACCGGGTACAAGGAAAACGTATTTTCATTGAAGCCAACACGATGAAAACACGGGTTTTCCAGATCAACTTTCTTGCTAGTCGCAGACAAGGCTCTAGTGATCTGCGGGTCACAGGTAATTCGATCACTGCTGGCGGCGGCAAAAGCGGCGGGGGTGACACGCAATCAGGTCAAGCCAGTAGTAGCAGTGGCGAAAACGGAGCAAGCAGCTCACGCAGCAACGATACCAGCCGCGTCAGCATGACCACCGACAGTGACTTCTGGGGTGATTTGAAAACAGCCTTAACGGCCATACTGGGTACGACTGATGGACGCAGTGTCGTCATCAATGCCGCCTCGGGCGTGGTCGTGGTACGCGCCATGCCTGGCGAGCTGGCGAACGTGGAAAAATACCTCAAAGCAACGCAATTGATCGCCGACAGACAAGTCATGATCGAAGCCAAGATTGTTGATGTTGCGCTCTCTGAGGGCTATCAATCAGGTATTAACTGGTCAACATTCAACGGCAAAAATAATCGCTTTTCTGCGGGTGTTGTTCAACCTGGGACTATTCTGCGCGCTCTGCCAGGGCAGGCTATCAGTGGCATCCCATCAGATGCAATCGATGCTATTGGCAGCTCAGATGAGCTCTTTGCCAATGGCAGTACCTTGCTCGCAGGTACAGGAGGGCTCGTTGCTGCGTCAGCACTGGGTCAGGGCTTTCTAGGCCTTGCCTTCCAGTCCGCAAACTTTTCGGCACTGCTTAATTTTCTTGAAACACAAGGCAGTGTCACCGTACTTTCCAGCCCCCGCATTGCAACGGTCAACAACCAAAAAGCCGTGCTCAAAGTCGGCACAGATGAACTCTTTATTACCAACCTGACGACATCAACCACGACAACTACAACAGGCACCATCGTCACCCCAAGCTTGACATTAGAACCTTACTTCTCCGGCATCTCCCTCGATGTCACACCGCAGATTGACGACGACGGCAATATTGTTTTACATGTACATCCGATGGTGAGTGTCGTCAATGAGAAAAACAAAACCGTCAACATGGGCACCTTGGGCTCTTTCAGCTTGCCTTTGGCCACCAGCAACATTAACGAGACCGACAGCATCGTCCGTATCCAGGACGGCAACATTGTTGCCATTGGCGGTTTAATGCGTCAAGAGCAAAGCTCTGATCGCTCGCAGCTACCAGGTGCAACCGGCATTGTTGCCAATCTGCTCGGACAGAAGAATAGTGGCATGATCAAACGCGAACTAGTCATTCTGATCAAGCCAACCATCATTCGCAACGACCAAAGCTGGACACAGGACATCAAAGCAGTGCAGGAGCGTTTGCAAGCCTATCAACCCACCATGAAAGCTGCACCGTAACGGTCAGGCCATGTATCTCAACCATTTTGGTCTGTCCGAATTTCCCTTTGGGATAACGCCTGACACCAGCTTTATTTATTCCAACGACGCTCACCAGGAAGCACTCAATACCTTATTGATTGGCCTATCCGCCGGCGAAGGATTTATCAAAATCACGGGGGAAGTCGGCACTGGCAAGACGCTGCTCTGCCGTCGCTTGCTATCAACACTAGACGAAAACCATGTCATCGCTTACCTGCCCAACCCGATGCTGGATCCACGCGCATTACTCGGTGCCATTGCCGAAGAATTGAATCTGGCACTGACAGATGCACTACATGACCCCAGCTTCCAGTTGATCAAGCTCATCAATCGGCATTTGCTAGAGCAAGCAGCCAACGGGAAAAAAGTGATTGTCGTACTCGATGAGGCACAATGCATGCCGCTGGAAAGTCTGGAAACTTTGCGCTTACTGTCAAATCTGGAAACAGAAAAACAAAAGCTGGTTCAAGTCATTCTGTTCGGCCAACCCGAACTCGACGAAAAGCTAGCCAACCCGGCAGTTCGCCAATTGCGGCAACGTATTGTGCTGCACTATCGCATGCCCGGTCTGCATCGCGAAGAAGTCGCTCACTATCTGGGCCATCGGCTGCGCGTTGCCGGATATCGGGGAAATGATCTATTTGCAGGAAACACTTCTGCAATACTGTGGCACTTATCTTTTGGCACACCACGCTTAGTGAATATTCTGGCACACAAGGCGCTCTTGCTCGCCTTTGGCGAAGGCAAGCCCGTAGTCACTAAAAACCATGTCGTGCAAGCCGGACGCGATACGGAAGGAACAAGAAAAATTTCGTGGTGGAGAACCTGGTGAAAATACGATGAGTCTAGTGAATAAAATGCTGCGCGACCTGGATGCGCGTCGAGCCAGCGATGCCGAGCGTTACGCCCTACCCACAGCAGTAACACCTCTTGCAGCAAGACAAAAAGTCGCTTCGCCATGGCGACTGCGCTTTCTCCTTATGCTAATACTCATCGTTATTTGTCTTGTCATTTGGTGGCAATGGCAAAAATCGCCTTCAGCAGACCGCACCAAACACATTGAATCATCACTGGTTGCAGTAGCGTCAACACCCATGCCCCCTCCATCTGTGGCCACATCAACCCGTGTTGCTACAGTAGCCGCTACTCCACTAACATCCGCCCAAATAGTGCCTCCCCAACCAGCCGTTTCTGCTGCAATACCGCCCGCACCCACGAAAAAAACCGTACTGCCAAGCACAGCTGAGCCACTTGAACCGCCACTGAATTTATCTTCCGCCAACCACCTTCGGGCAGATACGCAAGCACCACTAAAAAAGACACCATCTGCCACTGGCAAAGACGATTTACCAACAACAAATACCAATAGTTCAACTTCCATGTCACCTGGTGGCCCTCATGAGTCACTTGCCCTCATCTCACCTCGCATCAGCAAGCAAGAACATGTTGCCAGCCCCACAGAACAAGCAGATGCTTTATATCAACAAGGACGTGAAGCGCAGCGTACAGGACGGTTAAAAGAAGCCATCACGCATTATCAAACGGCCTTATCACTATCCCCTGAGCATATTGCGGCTCGTCAATCACTAGCAAGCCTGCTGATTTCTGCCCAGCAGTGGAGTGCAGTAGAGCCCGTATTGCGTGAAGGCATATCAATACCTGCCACACGTATGACGTCAACCCTGACACTCGCGCGCTTGTTTGTCGAGCGAAACCAAGCCGCCGACGCCTTGGGTCTGATGCAACAGCAAGCCGCCAGTGGAGAAAAAAATGCTGAGTACCAGGGCTTTCTAGCGACCCTGCTCAACCGCGCTGGGCGAGCGAGCGAAGCTGCCAAGCACTACCAACTGGCTACTCAGCTTGCCCCAACTGAAGCGCGCTGGTGGGCTGGGTTAGGTATTGCATTAGAAACTGACGGGCAAAGCGCCGCAGCGCACGAGGCTTACCTGAAAGCACGCAGCCTGCCTGGATTGCCTCCCGAGCTTGCCGTGCATGTGGAACAAAGGCTCCGTTAAAGATACTTNNTACTCAGGCAATTGCTGCTCGATAACACTTAACCGATTGTGGGCCCAGGCACGCAAATGAAAAAATGAGCCTGTCAGATGGCTCCAGGAATCCGTTAGACTGCGCCGCCATTTATCACGCAGATAAGGCTCCACCCGCGCATAACCGTGCAATTGCTGCCGAATTATCGCCTCCAGACGATCACTCGTCTGCAAGTTCATATTCCGTAGTGCCTCACGCGCAACAGACTCTTCGCTCAGCGGATAAGACAACTGAATTTGATTAGCCAAGCGCACGGCCTCTCGCAAACTATTAGTCAGCAAGATACGTGCTATCTGGCTTTCACAGCGGGAAGCAAAACGCCGCGCCTCCATACGCATCAAACTTCTATCGACAGGATCCCGGGGCATCAGTAGGTGTGCGCGCGTCAAAAAAATGCGTTGATAATCAATGGTTGATTATAAACAGCATCTTCCCCGATGAACGGCATCGTCCACCGTATCACTAGCGCCGAGTTTTTATGTTGAGCCGCTGACCACGCCTCTTTGCACCCTTGCTCATGGAACGTTAAACAGAGAAAAGCCGGATAGTAGGCGCGGAAAATACTGGGGGCTACGCTTATGAGCGTATAAGGCTCAGCGTAAGCATTCTTTTCAAAACAGCTTGACCTGCTCGCCAAAGAGACCACAAACGTTTTGATAAGTGATATTCGAAAAGTCGGCGATGGTTTGAATCCGTCTCTGGACGATACGGCGGCTTGTTCGCCTGACGCTTAAACGTTGAACAAAAAATTCATGACATCGCCATCTTTCACCACATATTCCTTACCTTCAGCGCGCATCTTGCCGGCTTCTTTAGCGCCCGCCTCGCCCTTGTAAGCGATGAAATCATCAAACCCAACCGTTTGCGCGCGGATGAAGCCTTTTTCAAAATCGGTATGGATTACGCCTGCGGCTTGTGGCGCGGTGTCACCTGCATGAATCGTCCATGCACGAACTTCCTTAACACCGGCGGTGAAGTAAGTTTGCAAACCGAGCAACTTATAGGCACTGCGAATCAAGCGATTCAAACCGGGTTCATCCAACCCTAAATCAGCCAGGAACATCTGCTTTTCATCGTCTTCCAACTCGGCAATTTCCGCTTCTATGGCGGCGCAGATGGCAACAACTTCTGCTTTCTCGCTGACCGCATGCGCACGCACGGCATCCAGATAGGGGTTATTCTCGAATCCACCTTCTTTCACGTTAGCTACATACAGTACTGGCTTGGCGGTGATCAGGCAAAACGGTTTTAACAATAGCTGTTCCTCTGCTGACAAACCAAGCGAACGCACAGCCTTGGCCTGGTCTAAATGCGGGAGGCATTTTTCCAGCACGGCACACAGCAGTTTGGCGTCTTTATCGCCTGAATTTGAGAGCTTCTTGTTGCGTGTCAGCGCCTTTTCAACCACACTCATGTCGGCCAATGCAAGCTCGGTATCGATCACTTCAATATCGGACAGCGGATCAACCTTACCCGCGACGTGCACCACGTTGTCGTCCGAAAAACAGCGCACGACATGCACAATGGCATCCGTCTCGCGAATGTTGGCGAGAAACTGGTTGCCCAGCCCCTCGCCTTTGCTGGCGCCAGCAACCAGCCCGGCGATATCGACGAACTCGACAATTGCCGGCTGGATCTTTTGGGGCTTAACGATCGCCGACAAGGCAGCCAGGCGAGGATCCGGCACCTCGACAATGCCAACGTTCGGCTCGATGGTACAAAAAGGGTAGTTTTCTGCCGCGATGCCAGACTTGGTCAAGGCATTGAACAGGGTGGACTTGCCTACATTAGGCAAGCCGACGATGCCGCATTTAAGGCTCATGGGTTTTCTTTCTTCAGTATTGCCGGTTTTGAATTGATGTGCTGCGTGGCTGCGGCATATTCTCCACGCGCAAGTAATGGCCAGGTTTTCAATGCAGTTAAAAGCGCAGTATCAATCGCTATTTGCTCTTCTTTGCGCGGCGGTTTCAACACGTAATTGGCTACCTCGTTTTTATCACCCGGATGCCCAATGCCGATACGCAACCGCCAATAGTCTTGCGTGCCCAGATGTGCAGTAATGTCTTTCAAGCCGTTATGCCCACCCAAACCGCCACCGAATTTCAAACGCATCTGGCCAGGAGGTATATCAAGCTCATCATGCACTACCAGCATTTCTTCTGGCTTAATCCGATAGAACTGCGTAAGCGCACGCACTGGCTGGCCAGAGCGGTTCATAAAGGTTTGTGGCAAGAGCAGCCAAAGGTTATCGGCGCGTGAATTGCCTGCCAACCCATGAAAGCGTGACTCAAGGTTAAGCACCACATCCAGTTCGCGCGCGAGCTGCTCACAAAACCAAAACCCGGCGTTATGCCGGGTTTTGGCATAGTCGGCGCCAGGATTGCCCAAGCCGACTATCAAGCGTAACTGCGGGCTCACCGGAGCAGGCATCGCGGTGACCCCGAGTCAAATCACTTCTTGGCAGCGGGTGCTGCCTCAGCAGCCGTGGCTTCATCTTCATCATTGCCACGCACAGCAAGAATCGTTGCGACCACCGGATCTTCGCCTTTATGCACCATGGCCTCAACACCAGCAGGCAAACTCAGTTGCGAAACATGCAAGGAGTGGCCGGCAACCATATCCTTAAGATCCACCTCAATGAAAGCGGGTAAATCTTTTGGCAAACAACGCACTTCCAAATCAGTCATTACGTGCTGCACAATGCCACCACCTAATTTAACACCAGGGGCAATATCAGCATTGATAAAGTGGAGCGGGATTTTCTGGTGCAGTTTATGGGTTGCATCCACACGCTGAAAGTCAGCATGCAAAATGACCTGACGGTACGCATGGCGTTGTACATCGCGCAGCAGGCAGGTTTCTTTGACGCCATCAATGTTGGCAGTCAGAATGGAAGAGTAAAACGCCTCTTTGCGAAGCAATTGATACAGCTCGTTATGATCAATATCAATCTGTTGTGGTTTGCCTGTACCACCATAAATAATGGCGGGTACTCGACCCGTGCGACGCAGGCGGCGGCTCGCTCCAGTGCCCTGTCCATCGCGTTTTGCTGCGTTAAATTCTAGTTGCATGACTTACTCCTGATCAAACTACACGACAAAATCCTCGCCCGCGACCAGGCAAGGGGATAAAAATTTCTAGCTTGAAACTAATCCATAAACAAAGAGGATACGGATGCCTCATTGCTAATCCGCACCATAGTTTCTGCCAGCAGCTCGGCAATTGAAATTTGCCGAATACGCGAGCATGCAGCGGCTTCAGGTGACAAAGGAATAGTGTCAGTAACCACTAACTCATCAATTTCAGAATCGGCAATCCGTGCCACAGCACTCCCTGATAAAACCGGATGCGTGCAATAGGCGATAACTTTGTTCGCGCCCTGCTCTTTTAATGCTTGCGAGGCTTTGCATAGCGTGCCTGCCGTATCCACCATGTCATCCATGATGACGCAAGTACGTCCGGCGACATCGCCAATAATATTCATGACTTCCGACACATTAGCCTTGGGGCGGCGTTTGTCGATAATCGCCAGATCAGAGTCCAGCCGTTTGGCCAATGCACGCGCCCGGACAACCCCACCCACATCAGGAGAGACTACCAGTAGATTGTCATGCTGCTGCTTCCAAATGTCGCCCAGCAAAATCGGCGCGGCATAGATGTTATCAACGGGAATATCAAAAAAGCCTTGAATCTGGTCGGCGTGCAGATCAACCGTTAATAATCGCTGGACACCGACGGCTTGCAGCATATTGGCAACCACTTTTGCAGTAATCGCCACGCGCGCTGAACGCGTCCGACGATCTTGCCGGGCATAGCCAAAATAGGGAATGGCAGCGGTAATGCGGCCAGCAGATGCGCGCTTCAAGGCATCCACCATGACCATCAATTCCATCAGATTGTCATTGGTTGGCTGGCAGGTTGATTGCAGAATGAACACATCCTGCCCCCGCACATGCTCCAGGATTTCGACGTTAACTTCGCCATCTGAAAAGCGGCCTACATTGGCTCGCCCGAGTGACATGTTGAGGCGCTTGGCCACATCGGCTGCCAACTTGGGGTTGGCGTTGCCAGTAAAAACCATCAGGCTTTCGTAGGACATATCCATCTGCTCATGGGCTGCGACAGGAAACCGCCTGCCAGTCGTGATTCGGGCTGGGGAGGAAGGATTCGAACCTTCGCATGCTGGAATCAAAATCCAGTGCCTTAACCAACTTGGCGACTCCCCAATACGTGGATGATTTACACCACACTAACGCCACAATGACACTGCATCTGGCGTTTTTTACAAAGTGCAGCAAAGTCAAAAAATTATTAACTCTGCTAACGCTTTGTGGTCACTGCGGTTGCAGCTCAAGCGCAAACGATGACCAATTCCAAGATGCAGGCGTGTGCCGAAAGGACGCGCATTATCGTCATTTCTGCGCCAGCTGTCAAATCAAAATCAACGGATGCTGATCAATTCCTTTCGCAACAAACCCCTGCATTGTCTCAGGCAATATCTGCAATGCCGCCTCAGCGGCCGTGTATGAAGAAAAACCTACGAAACAACAAGCACCTGAGCCGCTCATACGCGCGTCCCCAAATCTGCGCAGCCAGGTCAAACATTCAGCAACCGCAGGGTACAACGCCGTGGCAATGGTTTCCAGATCGTTATGGCCAAACCCGTCATACCATTGCTCGGGCGTAATTTCAGGGGTATTGCGACATAGCTCATCTGCAGTAAAAATCTGCGCTGTGGGCACAACAGCGGGTGGCATCAGCACTAAATACCATGCGGGTTGTGGAATGACATTCGTAAAAAGCTCACCGACACCTTCTGCAAAAGCCGTGTGGCCATGAATAAAAATGGGCACATCTGCCCCGAGTGGCAGCGCAATGCGCGTTAACTGCGTGCGGTCAAACCCTAAACCCCATAAATGATTCAGCGCAATCAAAGTGGTTGCTGCATCTGAACTGCCGCCCCCCAAGCCGCCGCCTTGGGGCAAGCGCTTAACGACCGATAAACTCGCCCCCAGAGACAAGGCAGCAGGATGAATAGCTGCCGCTGCATGACGCAAAGCATAAGCTGCACGCACCGCCAGATGCTGCTCATCTGCCACGCCAGGTAAGGGCGTGTTGAGCACAATCTGGCCATCTTCACGCGGCACGCAAGCAATGCTGTCGCCGTGATCCAGAAATCGAAACACTGTTTGCAAGGTGTGATAGCCGTCTGCACGCCGCCCGGTCACATGCAAAAACAAGTTGATTTTGGCCGGCGCCGGCCACCAGCACACACCATCCAGATCCATAGGCAATGAGGCATACGAGGGCATGGGGGATTGGCTAGCGGCCATCAAATTAGTCAGGCTCATTGACCGGCATCCCACGAATCCACAATCAGTTGCAAAACGACATCCTCACGCGTGACGCGCACTTTGCGCAAAAGTCGGCGCTGGTGATACGGCGCAATCAAGTCATTTTTGGTGTTTGATATAACGCTCGAACCTTCGTTATTAAGCCCAGGAAGCGCGGTGGATGTCGGGATCTCCACCGGCAGTATTGTGGTATCCAGAACCGTCACATGCCAGCCTGCTTCTTCACCCGTTAATTCAGGCCGGGCACCACGCAGCCAATCCACCAGGCTATCCAGTGGCAAGGGGATACCAAACACTTGTTCGCCCAAGGCGGACAAGCTACCAGCAATCACCGGCGGTTGATTCGGCTGTGTCAGTTGCGCTGAATTTGCGCTACGCCTGATTTCGGCGACACCTTGACCCAAGGGCGACATGAATAACACCACATCGTCGCTGCCGGTGTGCTGCCAAAGAAAACGCACATGATCTTGCCGTTTGCCATTTTGCAAAGAAAGCCGACCTTGTGCAGTAAAAGCTTCTAACGGCGGACCGAGCAACGACCTGGACTTCAGGGCATCATCCGCTGTCACAGGCTCAGTGGAAATAACCGCCCTACTGTCTGCAGTGTCTGCATTGCTTGCCCGATCCTGTGCAACAGGCAACGGCGCACAAGCGGTCAAACTCAACAAACTAAAAACAACACCTCGCGTAAAAAGCGACTCAGTTAATCGGGCACGCAACCGAGCAAGTCGTTGATAACGAAACAACGCGGCCATTGATACTTTCAACACCCAGCTTCCATCATGCTTTATCAAGGTACAAATTTTTTCATCACGCCAATGAGCACCTCATTGTCAGGATATATCTTCTTTGCCTCCCGCCAAATTTTGAGCGCTTCTTCACGCTGACCGATTGACCACAACACCTCACCGAGATGCGCTGCAATTTCGGCATCCTGGCGAATAGCATACGATTTTTTCAGCATTAGCAAAGCTTCTTGTGGCTTGCCCAGGCGAAACAAAACCCAGCCTTTGCTGTCAAGGATAAACGGGTCATCGGGCGTAATTGCCAAGGCCTTATCTATCAACTGCATTGCCTCTGGCAAACGTATATTGCGATCTGCCAACGAATACCCCAGTGCGTTATAGGCCAGTGCATCGTCCGGCTTGAGTTCAATCACGCGGCGCAGATGCTTCTCCATTATGACAACATCGTTCATCTTCTCAGCAGCCATTGCCGTTTCATATAACAAATCAGGATCTTCTGTTTGCGCAGTCAAGGCTGTTTTTAATACGTCATACGCCTCTTGATGGCGACCACGCTCCCTGAGCAGCTGGGCTTCTGCAATCGCTAGCCGACTATCATCTTCAGCCCCAACGCGCGCGATAACAATCTCCTCATATGCTTCATCCAATTTTTTCTGCTTCACCAACACCTGCGCCGCACGCACGTGCGCTGCAGACTTTTGATCGCCACTCACCACACTGCGATACCAAACCAACGCCTCATCGTAGCGCTCTGCGCGCTCATCAATCTGCCCGAGATAGAACCGTGCTGAATTCACGTCTCCTTGCCCGATCGCGACAAATTTTTCCAGGTTTTTTTCTGCTGTCGTCATATCATTCAACTGCAGCGAAAGCACGCCCACGGCATAGAGCACATCGGGACTGTCGGGAGTACGTTTCAATAACGTCTTGAACTCATCCCGCGCAGCGTCATACTGCGCACCCGCAACCAAAGCACGCGCATAAGCTAGCCGCACGGCTTGGGATTCCCGATGACTAGCAAGATATTGTTTCAGAAAATCACGCTGTGCGTCGCCTGACGTCAACAAACTGGCTTTGAGCAACACCGCCTCTTCCCACGCAGGACGCAAAACCAGCGCTTGCTCGACTTCACGCAACGCACTGGTTTTATCATTAGCCGCCTGTGCAACTTTAGCCCGCACCCAATGCGCTTCAGGCAAATCAGCAGGTGCGGCAATGTAGGGCCTGGTCAGTTTTTCAAACAGATTTCTAACCGCTGCTTTATCCGGATAGCTGGCAAATACTCGCTGCTTTTCCAGCAGCAATTCACCTTTTCGCACGCCTGCGTCATTCAGCTCGCGCGACAAATTTTCTGCAAGTTCATCCACTCGGCCACTAGCCATTAGCAAGGTAGAAAACATTTGTTGCGCTTTTTTATCTTGCGGATCAACTGCAACCCACATGCGCGCAGCTTCTAGCGCCGTTAGATATTTTCGGGCATATAGAGCAATCTCCGTTGCCCGCCGCACAATACGCGGATCACGCGTGTTTTTAGCGAGATCAAAATACAGCGTTGACGACAATGCCGACTCACCGCGCTGACCGGCAATTTCTGCCAGCAAAAACTCATACAACAATTTGTCTGTCAGGGCGATTTTTGGCCATTGCGTCTCGCTGCGTAATTTCCTTGCCGCCTCTGTTTCATCGGCATCACTCATACCCGCAGACTCGGACGCAGACGTCGGCTCTATTACGTTCGCTGATGCCGCCATCACAGACGTGCTGCCAACAAACAAAGCCACCATGACTGCCGATCCAATCACCTGCTTAACTTGTGACAACGTTCGCTGCATAGCGCGCCAAACACAAATCGTTGTTTGGTCACTCATTAATTCATCCGTTAACTTGCTTCTCGTCTTCATGCGTATAAGTCCTAGTCATCTCACAGTACAGCTCGCATACAATGCGGCGATGTTATCAGTTTCGTCCTTCATTCCGCATGCCTGAATTACCCGAAGTCGAAGTTACCCGCCGCGGCATCGCACCAGCCCTTATTGGCCGCCGTCTTGCCAGCGCCGACTTTTATGCGCCCACGCTGCGTTACCCCTTGCCACACACCGCGCGTACTGAGTTTGTCGGCCAGACGCTCATCAACATCACCCGCCGCGCAAAATACCTGCTGCTGGATTTTGGTGTCGGCCATCTGCTCATTCACCTGGGCATGTCCGGCAGCCTGCGCCTGCTGCCCAATGAAAAATCGGACACATCGGACACGCCGAGCACGCCGCCGCAAAAACATGATCACGTCGATCTGGTGTTTGAAAACACCACCCTGCGCCTGCGCGATCCGCGTCGCTTTGGTGCGGTGCTGTGGCTCACGGGCGATGTTTGCAAGCATCCCCTGCTCGCCAAGCTCGGCATCGAGCCGCTTGACCCGGCCTTTGATGCGTTGTGGCTTAAAAATCATCTCAAGGGTGTCAAGACAGCCATCAAGCCAGCGCTCATGGATGGCCACCGCATTGTCGGCATCGGCAACATCTATGCATCCGAAAGCCTGTTTCGCGCCCGCATCAACCCGCGTACGCCTGCAGGCAAGATTTCTTTCGCGCGCTTGCAGCGCCTCGTGCCCATCATCAAGGAAACGCTCCTTGCCGCCATCGCAGCCGGTGGCAGCAGCCTGCGTGACTTCATTCATTCCGACGGCAGCTCGGGGTATTTTCAACAACAGTATTTCGCCTACGGCCGCACCGGCGAGCCCTGTCGTATCTGCGGCCAACTCATTCGGGAAATCAAACAAGCACAGCGCACCACATTTTATTGTGCGACTTGCCAAGCCAGATAACTCACGACCACCTTGCCAAGCACCTGGCAAAAAAATCAAGCCCTTTACTTGGCCGTAATGCGCAAAAACTTGGCCATCAACTCGTCTTTGGTTTCAACCCGGTTCGGGTCATTCGGAATGCAATCCACCGGGCATACTTCACGGCACTGCGGGGTATCAAAATGCCCAACGCATTCGGTGCATTTATTGGGATCAATCTGGTAGATTTCTTCACCTTGCGAGATCGCATCATTCGGACACTCCGGCTCGCAAACATCGCAGTTAATACATTCGTCGGTAATCAATAAAGACATTTATCTTCCTTCAAGCCATTGTTTTTTTGGCTAACTCCGCAAGCACAGGCGCCTGCACAAACTTGGACACATCCCCACCCAAGAGCGCGATTTCACGCACCATGGTGGATGAAATGAACATGTATTGCTCGGCCGGGGTGAGAAAAACCGTTTCCACATCCGGATACAAATTGCGGTTCATGCCCGCCATCTGAA
>DIUK01000023.1 GCA_002422995.1 Rhodocyclaceae bacterium UBA6160 | reverse complement strand
GCCGGTGGGCTTGGAGCGCATGCTGCGCATGTACTGCATCGCCAACTGGTTCAACCTGGCCGACGAAGCCTGCGAGGATGCCCTCTACGACGTTGCCGTGTTCCGGGAGTTCTGCCGCATCGACCTTGGACGCGAGCGCGTGCCGGATGCGACGACGCTGCTCAACTTCCGCCACCTGCTGGAAGCACACAAGCTGGGTGCGGCGATGTTCGCCAAAGTGGGCGAACTGCTGCTGGCCAACGGCATGAAGCTCTCGGGTGGCACCATTGTCGATGCCACGCTGATCGCCGCGCCGCCCTCGGTCAAGAATCAGGACAAGACCCGTGACCCCGAGATGCACCAGACCAAGAAGGGCAACCANNCGGTATGAAGCTGCACATCGGGGCCGATAGCCAGACGGGGCTGATCCATAGTGCCAGCGTCACGGCTGCCAACGTGCATGATTTGAATCCGTATCTGGACAGCCACGAAGTGCCAAACCTGCTGCATGGTGAGGAGACGCGCTTCTACGGCGACAGCGCCTACCGGGGAAAGCAGCAGCGGGAACGACTCAAGGACATCGCGCCGCAGGCGAAAGACTTTACCAACAAACGCGCGTACAAGAACCGTCCGCTGACCGAGGCGGACAAGGAAGCCAATCGCCGCAAGTCCAGCGTGCGATCCAAGGTCGAGCATCCGTTCCTGACCTTGAAGCGCCTGTGGGGCTTTGCCAAGGTTCGCTATCGCGGTCTGGCAAAGAACGCCAACCGGGCCTTCGCCATGCTGGCGATGCTCAACGTCAGCAAATGGGGACGACCCATGATGGGAGAGGTGCGTCCGGCATGAGCAAGACAGGGGGAAATCCCCCCGTTTCCGCCCCCGAAAAGGTCGATTACACAATGAATATGGTATTTCCGTCACAGTGTCGTCTCGATTTCACTTCGCCGCCGCTTTTTGCGGTGGCTTATTCAGCGTTTCCTTAGTTATATTGAATCGCGAGTTCAAATTCGAAGTGCAACTCTGATTAACGGGTTGGGTGGGCGAGATGCAATAGCATCCGAGCCCCTCGACCGCCAAGTCAAAGTTGCCTGGAATGAACTACACACATCTTTTGAATCCGTTTTGGACACCCAAGACGAACGATACCAAATTGCCATCCTCATCAAAGCCGGACATAAGCAGAGCGAAATCGCCCGCGTCATGAACCGCCCACCTTCCACGATCAGCCGTGAGCTTGGCCGAAATCGCGGCCAGCGCGGCTATCGGCCCAAACAGCCACATGAGTTCTCACAGGCCCGCATGCGGGCCTGTGAGAACGGCCGCCGCGTTTGCCCGGAGACATGGGCCTTTGCCGAAGCCAAGCTCGGCGAACTGTGGAGCCCCGAGCAAATCTCCGGTCACCTCAAGGCCAATGGCCAACCGGGTATCAGCCACGAAACCATCTATCAGCGCATCTACGCCGACCGGCGCGCCGGCGGCACCCTGCACCGCGCCCTGCGTTGCCAGAAGATGCGGCGCAAGCGCTATGGCGGACGCGAACGGCGCGGCACCATCCCCAATCAGGTGTCGATTGACCAGCGCCCGGCCATTGTCGATAGTCGCCAACGCTTCGGCGACTGGGAAGCCGATCTGGTTATCGGCGCCGGCCATCAACAGGCTCTCGTGACGATCAATGAACGCAAGTCTCGCTACGCCCTGATCGCGCATGTCCCGGCCAAGACGGCTGCTGCTGTCACACGCGCGATCATCTCCATGCTGACGCCTTTTGCAGCCTGTGTTCATACCTTGACGACTGATAACGGCAAGGAGTTCGCCGAGCATGAACGCATAGCTCGGACTCTCGACGCTGACTTCTTCTTCGCCCATCCCTACGCCTCTTGGGAGCGTGGCGCCAACGAGAACATGAACGGCCTCATCCGGCAGTTCTTCCCGAAAAAGCTGCGCTTCGATTCCATCACTCCACATCAGGTCGCCTTTGCCATGCATCGTCTCAACCATCGCCCCAGAAAGTGCCTTGGCTTCAAGACTCCTCACCAGGTGTTCACGAAGCAGCTACACTCGCCTCATAACGTCGTTGCACTTCAGACTTGAATCCGCCTGGTTACGGATGTTCTCGATGTTCTCCTTTGACGGAAGAGCAGCCTGGCAAGGCAACTTCCGTTGAACGTCCGTTGGACTTTCGTTGAACACCCTCTTCGTAGCCCCTTGTTAGCCCCTTCGAAGGGGCTACGTAGTTACTACGTAGCCATCCGCCAACTTCGCCCCCACCACGCCCGCATGGTGGAACGTGTTAATATATGCGTTGTACTCATAACGCATGAGGGAAAGGAGAATCAAATGCACAGACGAATGACGATCACGCTGGACGAGGCTGTTTACGAAGGGTTGTACCGGACGGTTGGCAAGCGCCGCATGAGCCAGTTCATTGAGGACTTGCTCCGCCCGCATGTGATGGATACTTCGCTTGATGACGGCTACCGGGCGATGGCAGCCGACAAGGCGCGTGAGACCGAAGCGATGGAATGGTGCAACGCCCTTGCCGGAGACATGGCCGATGCAGCGCGGTGAAGTGTGGTGGGTCGAATTCGACCCGGCGGTCGGCAGCGAAATCCGCAAGACGCGCCCGGCGGTGATCGTGAGCAATGACGCGGCCAACCGGAATATGGCGCGGGTGGTGGTGGTGCCTGTGACCAGCAACACAGGACGGCAGTATCCCGGCGAAGCCATAGTGACCGTCGGCGGGCAGAGCAGCAAGGCGATGTCCGACCAGATCATGGCCGCCGACAAATCGCGGCTCAAAAGCCGTCTTGATGCGCTTTCCAAGACCGATATGCTGGCCGTCGAGGACGCGATCAAGGTTCATCTGGCGCTACCGAGGTAGCGCCTTCCTTTGCCTTCTTTCCCTACCGCCCGTCAACGGACGTTGGACTTTCGTTGAACACCCCCTGCAAGCCCCTTTGAAGCTACCTCGACCAGGTGCGACCCTCTTCGTGCCGGGCGCAAAACAGGCACACATACAAAAAGACACAGAGAGACGCAGAAAGTAATTTTGGGCGCAAAACGGGCACACTTGGGCACAAAAAAAGCCGCTACTGCGGCTGACTTTATGCGGTTGGTATTTCGCTAACCTTGCTTAACGCCTTGTGGTAAAAGGAATTTATTGGTCCGCCCGACAGGACTCGAACCTGTTACCCCCGGCTTAGAAGGCCGGTGCTCTATCCAGATGAGCTACGGGCGGGAAGCTCAGCCAATTGCGGCAAGCGTAAGATTAAAACCAGCCTCGGCTGAAAGTAACCGGTTTAATAAAAGAAGGGAAAGAAATGGTCGGGGTGAAAGGATTCGAACCTTCGACATCTTGCTCCCAAAGCAAGCGCGCTACCGGGCTGCGCTACACCCCGAACAGCTGTGTATTCTACTCAAGCCAATGCTTGCCGGTCAATGCTAATTCAAGGAATTACACGGGACATCATGCAAAGAATTGACTTGCAGCAAACGGCTGTTTCGTATATAAAGCAGCCTCTTTGTATTTTGCTAATGAACAACATAATGGCTGAAGATCTACTGCACCATAAACAGTTTCCTGAGTACACGCTGAAAAAAGGTGAGCAATACATGAGCGCGAAACAGCTCGCTCACTTTCGCGCCATTCTGACTTCACTAAAAGCAGAACTGCGTGATGATATTGACCGTACGGTGCACACCATGCAGGACGAAGCCACTGTCTTCGCTGACCCAAACGACCGTGCCAGCCAAGAGTCAGACATCGCGCTCGAGTTGCGTAACCGTGACCGCGAACGCAAGCTGATCAAGAAAATTGATGAATCGCTAGGCCTGATCGATAACGAAGAGTATGGCTATTGCGAATCTTGCGGGATTGAAATTGGCTTGAAACGCTTAGAAGCCAGACCTACCGCCACGATGTGTATCGATTGCAAAACGCTCGAAGAACATCGTGAGAAACAGATCGGCAAATAGTTGCCAAAATAACCGCTATTTAATCTGCCAACAATTTCTCGGTTTTACGACAATAAAAAAGGACGCCTAGGCGTCCTTTTTTATTATGTAGAAAAAGACAATATCAGCTAGTTACTCAGCCGTCTCTGTTGCCGGCGCCAAAGGGGCCGCAGGTACCACATCACCTTCGACAGCCTTCATCGATAAACGAACCCTGCCTTTGTCATCAGTTTCAACTACTTTGACTTTCACGATCTGGCCTTCCTTGAGGTAATCAGCCACAGCATTCACCCGCTCATTGGCAATTTGCGAGATGTGCAACAAGCCATCTTTGCCTGGCAGCAAGCTGACAATCGCACCAAAATCGAGCAAGCGCAATACAGTGCCTTCATAGACTCGTCCGACTTCGACCTCAGCCGTGATGTCCTCAATACGCTTTTTCGCCGTTTCTGCAGCTTCGGCATTCACCGATGAAATCGTAATTGATCCATCATCAGCAATATCGATGACACAACCAGTTTCTTCGGTCAAACCTCGAATCACTGCACCCCCTTTGCCAATCACATCACGGATTTTTTCGGGATTAATCTTCATATGCAGCATGCGGGGTGCAAAATTGGACACTTCTTCGCGATGACCTGCCATTGAATCTTTCATCAAGCCCAGAATATGCAGACGCGCTTCTTTTGCTTGTGCAAGCGCAACTTGCATAATTTCTTTGGTAATACCTTGAATCTTGATATCCATTTGCAAAGCGGTAATACCTGCATCGGTTCCAGCAACCTTAAAGTCCATATCGCCCAAATGATCTTCATCACCCAGAATATCGGTCAGCACAGCAAAACGGTTGCCGTCTTTAATCAACCCCATGGCAATGCCTGCAACGTGTGCCTTAAGCGGTACACCCGCATCCATTAACGCCAGTGAGCCACCGCAAACAGAGGCCATGGAAGAAGATCCATTAGACTCAGTGATCTCCGATACAACACGCATGGAATAGCTGAAGTCATCTGCTGAAGGCAGCACGGCAACCAATGCGCGCTTTGCCAAGCGGCCATGGCCGATTTCACGACGCTTGGGCGTGCCCACACGCCCTGTCTCGCCTGTTGCAAAGGGAGGCATGTTGTAGTGAAGCATGAAGCGGTCGCGATATTCACCTTGCAACGCATCAATAATTTGCTCATCCCGACCTGTACCGAGGGTTGCCACGACCAACGCTTGCGTCTCGCCACGGGTAAACAAGGCAGAACCATGTGTGCGTGGCAAAACACCATTGCGAATCGCAATAGGACGCACGGTGCGAGTATCGCGGCCATCAATACGCGGCTCACCATTAAGGATCTGGTTGCGTACAATCTTGGCTTCCAAATCAAACAGGCAATTGCTGACATCATTCGCTTCAGGTGAATTCTCTGTGCCATCAAGCAAAGCAGCCAAGGTTTTCTTGGTAATTTCACGTGTTTTTTCTGTACGCGCCTGCTTGCTGGTAATACGATAGGCCTCACGCAATTCGCTCTCAGCCAATTCAGCAACCCGAGTAACCAAGGCTTCATTACGAGGTGCCGGCTGCCAGTCCCATTCGGGCTTGCCTGCCACGGCAACCAACTCATTGATCGCGTTAATTGCAGCTTGCATTTGCTCGTGACCAAACACCACACCACCGAGCATGATTTCTTCGGATAGTTGCAATGCTTCTGATTCGACCATCAAAACAGCTGTTTGCGTACCAGCTACAATGAGATCCATTGCAGTGCTTTGCAATTGGGTCTTGGTAGGACACAACACATACTGCCCATTGATATAGCCAACGCGTGCAGCACCAATAGGGCCAGCGAAGGGGATGCCAGAAATAGCCAGTGCTGCCGATGCCCCTAACAGGGCAGGAATATCAGGATCGATTTCCGGGTTACATGACATGACCGTACAAACAACCTGAACTTCGTTATAAAAACCTTCAGGAAAAAGCGGGCGCAAGGGGCGATCAATTAATCGGCTAGTCAATGTCTCTTTTTCTGACGGACGCCCTTCACGCTTAAAAAAGCCGCCAGGAATACGGCCTGCTGCATAAAACTTTTCTTGGTAGTCAACCGTCAGCGGGAAAAAGTCCTGACCGGGCTTGGCAACCTTTGCACCAACAACGGTTGCCAAGACAACGGTGTCATTCATCGTAACTAATACAGCGCCACCGGCTTGGCGAGCAATCTCGCCAGTTTCAAGCGTAACGGTATGTTCGCCATAAGCAAAACTTTTCTTCATTGGATTCAGCACGAATATCCCTTTCAATAAAAAATAAAAGCCGACCCAGCACTCAAGGCTGAGTCGGCAGAACACATCATCGTTGGGCAGAGAGGCGACACAAGCTAACTAGGTCGCTTAAAAAACGCTGCGATTTATTTGCGTAAGCCAAGGCGCTCAATAAGTGCGCGATAGCTTTCTACATTCTTGCGTTTCAGATAGTCGAGCATACGGCGACGCTGACTAACCATTTTTAACAAACCACGGCGCGAATGGTGATCTTTGGTATGCGCTTTGAAGTGCCCTGTCAAATCATTAATACGTGCAGTGAGTAACGCGACTTGAACTTCCGGAGACCCGGTATCGCCCTGTGCGCGCTGGTAGCTGGTTATGATGCCTGATTTATCTGTCGTGGAAATTGCCATCGTGTCTTCCTTGCTTGTTCTGACCCTTAAAGAGTCGGCCATTATAGTGTTTTAAGTGTCTTTTTATCAAGTCGTTTTAATCAAATTCTGATAATTACGCCCGATTCAGGTCACATCAAACGTTAGATGCTGCATTATTCCCCGAATTGCAAACCAGAAACCAACCTGATCGGCTGAAGCAAGCCATCAGGCATCATTTGAGCTATCCCCATGAACTTTTGCTTCTCGTCATAAACCTTGAGCTTCAAGCCTTCTGTACCCGCCCACTTGATCGCCTGCCCTTGCTTCATTTTCATGGCTTCAGCTAGGCTTAGCATGGCACTATCATGGCCATTAAGCAACACCTCAATAGGGAGCAACAAAGCATCTCGCGACGAATTATCCAGCATCTCAAGTGAATCTAGCGTATATGCGCGGGCAATATCCAAATAGCCAATCCCTATTCGCCTTAGCGCTAACAAATGCGCGCCACACCCTAACCTTTCGCCAATATCTGCAGCCAGCGTACGAATGTATGTTCCTTTGCTGCAAAGTACTTCAAACACGAAAGTGTCACCTTGCCACTCAAGCAGTTTTGTTTGATATATCTTTATTTTTCGGGACGAACGTTCGACGACGATACCTTCACGCGCATAGGCATATAAGGGTTTTCCATCGCGCTTGAGTGCTGAATACATCGGGGGCATTTGCTCAATTTCACCCTGGAAAAAAGCAATTGCTTGCGATACATCGTTAATGTCGGCGGTGACAGGACGGCGATTAATCACCGCACCCTCAGCATCGGCAGTTTCGGTTGTAATGCCCAACTTAACTGTCGCCACGTACCGTTTATCCGCATCAAGTAATGCGCTCGAAAACTTGGTCGCCTCGCCAAAACAAAGGGGTAATAATCCCGTAGCCAAAGGATCTAAAGTACCTGTATGGCCAGCTTTATCGGCATTAAATAATCGCCGCACAACTTGCAAGGCGTGGTTAGATGAGACGCCAATCGATTTATCAAGCAATAACACGCCATCGAGTTTGCGACGTGGAAGACGACGAGGTGCGTTCAATCGGAGCCCAGTTTTTTATCCGACTCAACGGCTGCATCAATCAGCCCTGATAAATAGGTACCCCGTTCAACAGAAGCATCGTAGACAAAATGCAGCTCAGGAATTTGATGGATACGGATACGCCGTCCAAGTTCACGGCGAAGAAATCCAGCAGAGCGTTGCAAGCCTTCAGCAACTTCTTGATGTGTCTCCGTACCCGCCATGGACGTATAAAAAACCTTGGCATGCGCATAGTCCACAGTAACCTCAACATCAGTGATAGTCACCAAAGTGAGCTTGGCTGCGATGCGTGGATCTTTGATCGAAAACCTGAGTAAATCAGCCAGATCACGACGCAATTGCTCTGCGACGCGATCCGACCGCGAAAATCCACGCTGAGTTACCATGACAAATTACAAAGAGCGTGCAATTTCCTGCGTTTCAAATACTTCAAGTTGATCACCTTCATTGATCTCATTGAAATTCTTAATACTCAGACCGCATTCAAAACCTTCGCGCACTTCTTTTGCATCGTCTTTGAAACGTTTTAATGAATCCAGTTCACCGGTATGAATCACCACGTTATTACGTAACACGCGAACTGAAGCATTCCTCTTGACAATACCGGACAGCACCATGCAGCCTGCGACTGAACCCACACGTGAGATACGGAAAACTTGACGAATTTCCACCATCCCAAGTATGACTTCTTTTTTCTCTGGCGCCAACATGCCAGACAACGCAGCCTTCACTTCATCGACCACAGCATAAATAATGTTGTAGTAACGGATATCGACACCAAAATTTTCAGCCGCTTTACGCGCGCCAGCATCAGCACGAGTGTTGAAACCAATAATGACGGCCTTTGAAGCTGTTGCCAGATTCACATCAGACTCACTGATGCTACCCACACCGGCATGAATAACCGAAACCTTGACTTCACTGGTCGATAGTTTCATTAACGATTGAACCAATGCTTCTTGTGAGCCCTGTACATCGGCTTTGACAATCAATGGCAGCGTCTTGATTTCACCTTCTGCCATTTGCTCAAACATATTTTCAAGCTTGGCTGCCTGTTGCTTGGCTAATTTGACATCACGGAATTTGCCTTGACGGAACAGTGCAATTTCACGTGCTTTGCGCTCATCCGCCAACATCATGCAAAGGTCGCCTGCTGCTGGCACATCGGTCAAGCCCTGAATTTCAACTGGAATTGAAGGGCCGGCAGCATCAATGGATTTCCCATTTTCATCCAGCATAGCTCGAACACGCCCAAACACTGAACCCAACAACAATGTATCACCACGGCGCAAAGTGCCAGACTGTACAAGAACCGTCGCCACAGGACCTTTACCCTTATCAAGGCGTGCTTCAATGACAATGCCTTTAGCAGGCGCATCGACTGGCGCTTTTAACTCCAGGACTTCAGCTTGTAGCAACAACTGCTCAAGCAAATCATCAATACCTGCACCTGATTTCGCAGATACACCAATGAACGGAGAATCTCCACCATACTCTTCAGGCACCACACCTTCGGCCACCAATTCTTGCTTGACACGCTCTAAATTACTATCAGGCTTGTCAATTTTTGTAATCGCAACCACCAAGGGAACGCCAGCGGCTTTAGCGTGATGAATAGCCTCTTTGGTTTGCGGCATAACGCCATCATCTGCCGCCACAACAAGAATGACAATGTCCGTCGCCTTCGCTCCACGAGCACGCATGGACGAAAAAGCCTCATGGCCTGGCGTATCCAAAAAGGTAATTATGCCGCGCGGCGTTTCTACGTGGTAAGCACCAATATGTTGCGTAATCCCACCTGCTTCACCATGCGCTACGCGGCTTTTGCGGATGTAGTCCAGTAAAGACGTTTTACCGTGATCAACGTGGCCCATGACTGTCACAACAGGCGCGCGCGATACCTGCTCAAACTCGCGATGTGCCTCTTGATCATCCAAAAATGCTTCGGGGTCATCCAGCTTGGCCGCAAAAGCCCGATGTCCCATTTCCTCAACAACGATCATGGCCGTTTCTTGATCAATCACCTGATTGATCGTCACCATGGACCCCATTTTCATCATGACTTTAATGACTTCAGATGCCTTGACCGTCATTTTGTGTGCAAGATCTGCAACCGAAATAGTTTCCGGCACGTGAACATCATGAATAATGGTTTCAACAACAGGTGCCGGACTGTGATCTTCTAGATGATGGCGCTGCCCACCATGCCGCCCACCCGATTTAGCTCCACGCCAGCCCGCTAAACCACCGGTATCACCTCTGGTTTTAATTGTTCTGCGTTTAGCCTCATCTTCTTTCCAAGTCGTTTTCTTGGCGGGCTTCGCTTTCGCCTCGGCCTCTTTGCCTACTGGCTTATGTATTGTGCCGGAGACACCAGGCGCTGGCACGGCTTTCTGGGTTTTTGCTGCCGCTTCAGCTGCTAAAGCGCTAGCCTTCTGCTGCGCTATACGAGCCTCTGCTTCTGCACGCACTCTCGCTTCACGGGCATTTCTTGCCTCAAACTCCGCCGCCTGTATGGCCGCCAACTTAGCTTGCCGCTTAGCTTCTGCTTCACGCAAAGCTAACTCTGCAGGATCAATGACTGACTTCACCCTCACTTTTGCAGTAGACCGCACAACCGCAGTCTTAGTAGCTGGTTTTTCACTTGCAGCAAGAGCCTCAGGTATTTCTTCAGCAACTGGCAAAGCATCTTTTGTCGATTCAATAGACTTCGTCTCTGCACTACCAGACACGACATCAACCACCAGGTTAGACACTGGCGACTCTATTACTACTGGTTCTATTACTGACTCTATTGCCTTTTCCACCGGCTTTGCTGCAACAGACTCATCCGCTACGGACGCCTCAGTATGAGATGACTCAACCAATACCTCTTGAGCCGACGTCAATCCACTAGCCACTGGCTCAGCTAATGTTTCCACTGCCTCAACCTGGGTGTCGAAGCCGTGCATCACAGAAACGCTTTCAACCTTCTGCTGAGCATCAGCTTCTTCACCCTGAGCACCAGCTACTTCACCGCTCACATTGAGATGGCCTGTACTATCAGGCGTTGCTTGATTAGCAAGCGTGGGAGCTAACAGATTTTCGTTAACATCGCGCTTAACAAACACCCGTTTTTTACGGACTTCTACTTGAATGGTTCGCGCTCTGCCAGCGGCATCTGACGATTTGATTTCCGTCGTCTGTTTTCGCGTCAAGGTGATTTTTGCTTTTGGCTTTGCTTCGCCATGCGATTTACGCAAATAATCCAGCAAACAATTTTTATCCTGTCCTGATATCACATCTTCTGGCGTATTTTTTTCCACGCCCGCCTTGGCAAGCTGATCCAGCAGATCAGGCACGGGCATTTTCAGCTCGTGTGCAAATTCAGAAACAGTCATCAACGCCATGCCCTTATCCTCACTTTTCCTCAGCGAACCAATGAGCGCGAGCAACGACGATTAAGTCTTTTGCGCGATCAGCATCCATTCCAGTCATTTCCATTACTTCATCGACTGCAAGATCTGCCAATGCATCGCGATTTGTAACGCCATTTTTCGCCAACTTTGCCGCCAGCGCAGCATCCATGCCATCCAGCGCTAACAAGTCTTCTGAAACCTTATCTAATTGCTCTTCATCGACAATCGCCTCAGTGAGCAATACATTCCTTGCTCTCTCGCGCAATTCATTAACCACTGCCTCATCAAATGCATCAATCTCAAGCATTTCGGCAAGCGGCACATAGGCAATTTCTTCCAAAGAAGAAAACCCTTCCTCAATTAGGATATTCGCAACTTCTTCATCAACATCTAATTTCTCTACAAACAGGGCCCGAATCGACGAAGACTCAGTCTCAGTCTTTTCACGCGATTGCTCAACAGTCATAAGGTTGATTGCCCAACCAGTCAATTCTGATGCCAAGCGCACGTTTTGACCACCACGACCAATGGCAATAGCCAAGTTTGCCTCATCAACCACCACATCCATGGCGTGCTTTTCCTCGTCCACCACAATGCTTTGCACTTCGGCTGGCGCCAAAGCGCCAATCACGAACTGTGCAGGATCAGCTGACCAGTTAATAATATCGACACGCTCACCAGACAACTCATTGGTAACCGCAGTAACACGCGAACCACGCATACCAACACAGGTACCAATTGGATCGATACGCGCATCATTTGCTTTTACTGCTATCTTGGCACGCATACCCGCATCACGAGCAGCAGCCTTGATTTCAAGCAAACCATCTTCAATTTCAGGCACTTCCAATGCAAATAACTTCATGATGAATTCTGGCGCAGTACGCGACAAAATCAACTGCGGGCCACGCGCCTGCCGATCAACCTTCATTAACCAAGCTCGCACGCGATCACCTGGCCGCAAGTTCTCTTTAGGGATCATCTGGTCGCGCGGCAACAAGGCCTCAATTCGACCCAGTTCAATAATGGCACTCCCGCGATCAAGCCGCTTGACAGTACCGCTAATAAGAAACTCTTTGCGCTCCAAAAAGTCATTGAGCAATTGCTCGCGCTCAGCGTCGCGAATTTTCTGCAAGATGACCTGTTTAGCGGCTTGCGCACCAATACGACCAAAATCAATCGGCTCCATTGACTCTTCAAGATATTCATCAACGCCAATATCTGGAATCTCACGCTGAGCCTCGGTAAGCCCCTTCTGCGCCTCGGGGTTTTCAACCAACACATCAGGAACCACCAACCAACGACGAAAAGCCTCATAACCGCCTGAATCGCGATCGATTTCAACCCGAACGTCAGCATCATCATGGACACGTTTTTTCGTCGCCTGAGCTAAAGCTTGCTCCAAAGCATCAAATACGATGCCTCGGGCAACGTTTTTCTCGCGGGCTAGGGCATCAACCAGTAATAGTAATTCACGGCTCATATAGATAGCTCTCCGACAATATTCAGAACTTTGGCACGAGTCGCGCACGATCAACATTCGCGAGCGAAATTTCATGCAATGCATCTTCAACACGCAGATGGAACTTATCTACGCCTTCTTCGTTAGCGACAACCTCAATCACACCCTTGAAATTACGCTGATTCCCTATCGGTACACGTAACTTCAACTGAATCTCCCGCCCTTTGAAGCGACGAAAGTCAGCCATTTTATTTAACACACGATCCAATCCAGGAGAAGAAACCTCCAATCGATCGTAATCAATGTTCTCAACCAAGAAAACATGTGACAACTGATGACTTACCGTTGCACAGTCTTCCACCGTAATAACTCGCCCTTCTGCAGGCAAAGCATCAGCCTCTGTTTCAGGAGCTACTGACACTGCCTTTGCTTCAGCCACACCTAGCGCATCCGTTATAGCCGCCCCAGCATCTGCCTCTGGATGATCAATAAAAACGCGTAAAAGCCTAGCGCGTGGACTCGCCTCTACATCGACGAGCTCAAACCCTAGACCAACTACTGTTTTCTCAATTAAATCATTCAACTGCATGTGATCACACTTCTGTTCGACAAATAAAAAATGGGCCAAACGCCCATTCTTTTCTCTCACGAGAACGGTTACAACTAAAGGAGCAAAATTATAGCAGAGTCAGCAATCCACTGCAAAATCAATTCGCTCAAGCTTCGTCCTCGAATAAAAAGCCATCTTCATCAAATCCAGGTGGCATCACGGATTTTGTTGTTCTACCTGCAGTTGTTTTTTGTTCAGGTGGTAGCAGTTTCAGCAAAGCCTCAACTTCGTTTAGCGTCAAGTCTTGCGACTGACCGCGTTTTAGTCGCGGAGGTAAACCTACTGGACCATAGCGCACCCGCATCAAGCGGCTCACCGTTAAACCTACAGCCTCAAACATCCGCCGAACTTCGCGGTTACGCCCTTCAGATAAAGCCACCTTGTACCACCGGTTTGCACCTTCGCCACCGGATTCAATAATACGACTAAAGTGGGCCATGCCATCTTCCAGTTGCACGCCTTGTCGCAGCCGCTCCAATATCTCCGCGGTTGCCTCGCCCAAAACCCGTACAGCGTATTCACGCTCAATTTCATACTTAGGATGCATCATGCGATTAGCTAAGCTGCCATCGTTGGTGAATAGCAATAAACCACAGGAATTAAAGTCCAGCCGACCGATGGAAATCCACCGCCCATTATTTAGCCGTGGTAACCGCGAGAACACACTCGGCCGCCCTTGCGGATCATCCCTGGAAACTATTTCGCCTTCAGGCTTGTGATACATCACCACACGCGGCAGGCGATGGTAAAACTTTAACTGCACTAACCGTCCATTCAGACGAACTTTATCCTCCGGCCCGACACGTTGCCCAATATGGGCGGGCTCGCCATTCACGCTCACACGCCCCGCACTGATCCATTCTTCAATCTCCCGCCGCGAGCCGTGACCGGCATCCGCCAGAGCCTTTTGCAGTTTGGGCGCCGTATCCTGGTCCTCCACAAGGGGAGCACCCCTCGCCGTCCCTTTTGGTTTTTCTGGTACTGGACGTGATCCAGGGCGTGACACAGTACGGAAGGACGGTCGTGAAACAGGCGCCCCCACTTTAGGGCTCCCAGAGGCTGCACGAAATGGCGTGTCCTTGCGCAAGGAGCTGCTGCGCCGAGCCTTTGTTGATGCGATGGTCGTACTGACTTTCTTCATATTGCCCTTTGGGTAAACCCCAGTTTCATAATTATTTACAGCGGTTTTTCAGATGGAACGCCACTCGCGTTTAGTTCACTCGGAACGCTTGGCACAATCGGCTCACTTGGCACCTGCGCATGCTCACCCTCCTGCGCCACCGCTTCGCTGACCACCTCGGCAAAATCAACTGCCAGCGTCGCCTGATCGGCACCTGCATTCATCATTCGCTCTATTTCGCTCAATGGCGGTAATTCAGCCAAGCTGCGCAATGATAAATCATCCAAGAATATTTTCGTTGTTGCATACAAAGCAGGTCTGCCTGGCGCATCACGATGACCAACAACATCAATCCAGCCGCGAGACTCCAAGGTTTTCAATATATTCGGCGATACCGCGACGCCGCGAACTTCCTCAATATCCCCTCGAGTAACAGGCTGACGGTAGGCAATAATTGCCAAGGTCTCCATGACCGCACGAGAATACTTCGGCGCTTTCTCATTTCTTAACCGGTCAATATAAATCTGATATTCCGGACGGGTCTGGAAGCGCCAGCCAGAAGCCAAGCGCACCAACTCTACACCCCGTCCCACCCAATCTCGGCGCAAATCATCCAGCAAGGTTTGCCACGTTTCTTCATCAAATGTCTCGTCAAAAAGCTTTTTCAACTCAGCCAGCGGTAAAGGCTCTGTCGCGACCAAGAGCGCCGTCTCTAAAACGCGTTTGTAATCGTCTGGCTTATATAGTGACAGCATCGGGCAACCTCACATAAATAGGCGCTAGCGCTTCATTTTGCGTAATTTCCACCATCGACTCACGAGCGAGCTCCAGCATTGCCAAAAAACTGACCACTAAGCCAGACGCACCCAAAGTCAAGTCAAACAACTGCTCAAACCGCAGATAGCCAGCACCCTGCAACCGACGCAAAATCAATGTCATATGCTCGCGAACAGAGAGCTCTTCGCGCTGTATTTTATGATGCTGATGCATTTTTACCTGCCTCATGAGCGCCAACCAAGTCAGCTGCAAATCATGCAAACTCACCTCAGGCTGACGCTCGACGACTTTATCGGCCACCCAGACGGTCACCCACTCAAAATCACGTCCTGCCTGAGGAATTTCATGCAACTGCGCGGCTGCCGCTTTCATACGCTCATATTCGACCAAACGTCTTACCAACTCAGCACGCGGATCTTCCACTTCGCCATCCATCTCACGCGCAGGGCGAGGCAGCAACATGCGGGATTTGATTTCTATCAACATCGCCGCCATCAACAAATACTCAGCCGCCAACTCCAGATTATGCCGTCGCATGGCTTCAACATAAGTCAGATATTGCTGAGTGAGCGGCGCCATCGGGATATCCAGCACATTAATGTTCGCACGGCGAATCAGATACAACAGCAAATCCAGCGGCCCCTCAAAGGACTCAAGAATAATCTCCAGCGCATCAGGCGGAATGTACAAGTCACGCGGCATCTGAGCGAGCACCTCGCCATAGACTTTAGGCAGGTGTGGCGTCACATCAGTACCCGGGACGGGAAAAGTCGGCGCTGGTGATACGGCGCTAACAGAACCCTGCATTGCATCTGCACGATTGTTATTCAAAATTTCACCATCCTTGCGGAATCAATCGCAAGAGATCAGAGATCAACCGCTCGTGATGCCTGAACAGAAAACATCGGGCCACACCAAGTTGCATCACTCGTCATCACGAGTAATCAAGTCCAATCGCCTCGCGTACATCCCGCATGGTTTCTTGCGCCAGCTTGCGGGCTTTCTCACAGCCATCCGCAATGATATTTCTCACTAGCTGCGGGTCTTCTTCATACATTTTGGCACGCTCTCTCATAGGCTCTTGCTCTTTCAAGATGCCCTCGATCACCGGTTGTTTGCATTCAATGCAGCCAATGCCAGCCGAGCGACAGCCTGTTTGCACCCATTCTTTGACAGCGCTATCGGAATAAATCTGGTGCAACTGCCACACCGGACATTTCTCCGGATCACCCACATCCGTGCGCCGCACGCGCTGCGGATCAGTTTGCATGGTGCGAACTTTTTGGGTGATGGACTCAGTGTCTTCGCGCAAGGCGATCGTATTGCCGTAGGACTTGGACATTTTCTGCCCATCGAGCCCCGGCATACGGGAAGCCTCCGTCAGCATGGCATCGGGCTCAACCAGAATCATCTTGCGTGTGCCTTCCAGCCAGCCAAACAATCGCTCCCGGTCACCAAATGAAAGGCTTTGAGCTTCATTAAGCAACACGTGTGCCTCGCTCAAAGCGTCTTCCACCCCCTGTTCCTGATAGCGGGTACGCAATTCCTCGTAAAGCTTGGCGCGCTTGTTGCCGAGCTGCTTCATAGCCTCGCGGGCTTTAAGTTCAAAATCCGGCTCGCGACCATACAAATGATTAAACCGGCGCGCAATCTCGCGCGTGAATTCAATGTGCGGCACCTGATCTTCACCCACCGGTACGCGATTGGCACGATAAATCAGAATATCAGCCGCTTGCAGCAAGGGGTAACCCAAAAAACCGTATGTCGTTAAATCCTTATGGGTCAATTTTTCTTGCTGATCTTTATATGTCGGCACGCGCTCCAGCCAACCCAAGGGCGTCATCATTGAGAGCAGCAAATGCAATTCTGCATGCTCTGGCACCTTGGACTGAATAAAAATCGTGGCCTGTGTCGGATCCACACCAGCGGCCAGCCAGTCAATCACCATGTCATAGGTATTTTGCGTAACTGTGCCCGGCTCATCATAAGCCGTAGTCAGCGCATGCCAGTCAGCCACAAAAAACAAGCAGGGAAACTCATGCTGCAATCTCACCCAGTTGGCCAGCACACCGTGATAGTGACCCAAATGCAAACGCCCGGTAGGGCGCATGCCTGACAGAATTTTTTCCGCGTACATAATTTTTAAAACCTAAAAGCCAAACAAAGTCGAAAGTAAAGAAAAATACACTTGCAACAACGGGCCGAGAATACGATTCAAGACACCAAAGAACAGTAATGCAAGCAAAATAGGCAAGCCCCAGCGTTCCAGTTTAGAAAACTGCCACGCAGCGCGTGGTGGCAATAAGCTCACCATAATCCGTCCGCCATCAAGCGGGGGCAAGGGCAACAAATTCAGCAACATCAGCACACCATTGATACCAATACCCACTTTGGCCATTTCCAGCAGCGCTTGAGAATAAATTGTGGGCGGGGCACTCACCACCGCCTTGAACAATAATGCCCAACCCAGCGCCATAAATAAATTAGCAGCAGGACCTGCTGCGGCAACCCAGAGCATATCCTGCTTGGGGCGACGCAATTTGCCAAAATCGACTGGCACAGGCTTAGCCCAGCCGAACAACATGCCACCGCCTGAGAGCAACAAAATCATTCCAGGCACAATAATGGTACCCATCAGATCAATATGCCGAATAGGATTGAGGCTGATACGCCCTAACTTCCACGCCGTCGGGTCACCAAAGTGACGTGCGGCATAGCCATGCGCGGCCTCATGCAGCGTGATGGCGAAAATGATGGGCAGGGCGGAAATCGCCACCGTCTGGATAATGTTCATGGATGGGATGAATTCTATCAGACGGGCTCAATCCAGCCCAAAAGGCGCGAGCGCTCCGCGGCCCGCACGCACCAGTTCCGGCTGGTCACCGGTCAGGTTGATCACCGTGGTCATTTCGATGCCGCAATGCCCTGCATCGATCACCGCATCGAGTTGTTTTTCCAGTCGTTCGCGAATTTCATCCGCATCGGCCAAAGGCAGCTCGTCACCCGGCAGGATTAGCGTTGAACTGAGCAGCGCCTCATCCAGCACCGCCAGCAAGGCCAGCACGACAGGATGGTCCGGTACGCGCAGGCCGATCGTCTTGCGCTTGGGATGCAGCAGGCGGCGCGGCAATTCCCGCGTGCCTTCGAGGATGAANNTGAAGGTATAACTGCCCGGCGTGGTGGCCTTGAGCAGGCGAAACTGCGCGTTATCCACCCGCGCGTATTTGGCGATTTCGGAAAGGTCGCGGCACATCAGCGTGAAGTGGTGTTTTTCATCAACGCCACGAATGGCGCGGATACGTTCCAGCAAAGGCGCATGGCCGGTCACGCCGACCAGCGAATAGGCGGCATCGGTCGGTACGGCAAGCAAACCGCCGCTGCGAAGAATTTCCGCGGCCTGCTTGATCAGGCGCGGCTGCGGATGTTCGGGATGAATCTGGAAAAATTGCGCCATGCTTGCGGTAAATCAACCCCACTTAGCCCAGACGGGCGTCAGATCCTCGGGCAGATCCGGCAGCTTGCCCAGATCCATCCAGCTCTCGCCGGGCGCATGAAAATCTGAACCCCGCGAAGCCAAAAATCCAAACTCACGGCACAGCTGGGCAATTTCACGCGCCTCATCCAAACCTTGCGAGCCAGATAAAACCTCAATACCTCGCCCGCCTAAATCACGAAATTCGATAAACAGTGCACGACGCTGCGCCTTCGTCAGGCGATACCGTGCCGGATGTGCAATAACCGCCGTCCCGCCAGCGCCGACTATCCAGCCCACGGCGTCCGCCAGCGTTGCCCAGGCATGTTCGACATACCCCGGCTTGCCTTTGGCCAGCCAGTGATCGAACACCACTTTGACATCCTTGGCATAGCCTTGCGCCACAATATAGCGGGCAAAATGCGCGCGGCTGATCATTGCCGGATTGCCAGCAAAAGCCAGCGCGCCCTCATAGGCCCCATGAATGCCGACTTTATCAAGCTCTGCGGCCATATCTGCCGCACGACTATCGCGCCCGCTGCGTACTTTTGCCAGGCCTGTTTGCAAAACCGCATTCTGCGGATCCACCCCCAGCCCCAGGATATGCACCGTTTGATCATCTCCCCAAGAGATGGATATTTCAACCCCATCAACAAAGCGCAGCCCCAAGGCCTCGGCGGTTACCCGCGCCTCAGCCAAACCGCTCAGCTCATCATGATCCGTCAGCGCCAGCATCTCCACACCATTGGCATGCGCGCGTCGCACTACGTCACCGGGTGCGAGCATGCCATCGGAAAAATGCGAGTGACAGTGCAAGTCTGCGTTAAGCGACGCAGGCAGGGTGGGCGATAAGGGCATTGGTGTAATAAGAGACATGAAATTCGTGCCAATCAGATTGGCGTACCAGGCAATAAAGTGTCATTCGTAAAAAATGCAGCTAAACATTGTGCCACTTTCTGTGGCTGATCGTGGTGCATATTGTGTCCGGCATCGGGAATCACCACTTCGTGAAATCGCCTGAAACAAGCCATGCGCGCCTGATAATCCGCCGGCTCAGCGGAAAGGGAACAGGCAAACGCAGATTCTGCCCCGCGCAACCACAGCACAGACGCTTGCGTCTGTCGCCAAATAGCCATCATATCGGCCAAAACATAAGGCAGCGGGCTAGGCCAGCGATGACATGGATCAATCGCTAAATGAATCAACGGCTGGCTATTGACATCCCGGCTTTCCACGCCCAAATGCGCGGCTAAAAACAACGCCTGTTCGGCCGACAAGCGCGGATTATCTCTTTCGAGCCGTCTCGCCAGCGCCGACAAATCCGGATATGTCCGGAATCCCGGCCGAGCCGATGGTGACGATAATGAAGATGCGGCAGCAAGACTCGCTGCATCCAACCGGCGTGCATACCGCTCAGGCGCATTGGTCGCCAGCTTCGTCGGCAAACCAAAACCTTCCAGATTAGCCAAACCCGCCACACGACTCGGTCGCAAGCCCGCATACAGGCTCGCCACATTGCCGCCCATGCTATGCGCCACCAAATTTACCGGTGTCGTTGGCGAATAATGATTCAGCAAAGCGTCCAAATCCGCTACATAATCCGGAAACCAGTAGCTGTCGTTATTCCATTCGGACAAACCGAATCCGCGCCAATCAGGCGCGACGACACGCCACCGGGCTGAGAGCTCATTGACAACAAACTGCCAAGTGGCCGACATGTCACCCCATCCATGCAACATCACCAGCAAAGGCAAAGCTGGATCGTTTTGCCAGCTACGCACATGCATGCGGCGACCGCGCAAGGTCAAAAATTCAGACTGAAATTTCTTCATAGCGGCAGTTTAACAGGGCGGTTTAGCCTGTCCTTGCCAATTTGCGGGCAACGAAAGCGCAGTAAAAACACCTGCCGACAAGCCAAAACAAGGCGTCGATTACAATCCGCCCGATTCTTTTTTCCTTGTACTCATTTAATTCTTCGCTGCCATGGCCACCAAAGCATCTGATAAACAATCCAGCACCTACGACGAATCCTCTTTTCGCGTTCTCAAAGGCTTGGAACCCGTGCGCGAGCGGCCGGGCATGTATACCCGAACAGACTCGCCCACCCACATCATTCAGGAAGTGATCGATAACGCGGCGGACGAAGCCTTGGGCGGGTTTGCCAAAAACATTCACGTACTGCTCAAAAAAGACGGCAGTATCACCGTCACCGACGATGGCCGCGGCATCCCGATCGGCCTGCACCCGGAAGAACAAGTACCAGTGGTGGTGTTGGCTTTCACGCGCCTGCATGCCGGTGGCAAGTTTGACAAACGCTCAGGCAATTCGGCCTATGCCTTCTCCGGTGGCCTGCACGGCGTGGGCGTGGCAGTCACCAACGCACTCTCCACCCGCGTCGCCGTTGAAGTGCGCCGCGAAGGCAAAGTTTGGCAAATTGAATTTACCGGCGGCGGCGAGCACATCAGCCCGCTGGTTGAAACCGGCAGTTGCGGCAAACAAACCGGCACGCGCGTGAGCATCTGGCCGGATGGAAAATACTTTGACAATCCCCATATTTCACTCGTTGAGCTGGAACGCTTGTTGCGCTCCAAAGCCGTGCTGCTGCCGGGCGTGACGGTCACTTTGGAGATCGAACAAACGGACGGCAGCCTGCGCAGCAAAACCTGGAAATATCCGCAAGGTCTGGCTGGTTATTTAGTCGAACTGGCGGGCAGCGCTGAAAACATCGCGCCTATTTATGCCGCTGAAAAATATGCCGACAAAGACAATGCCGACTTCGCTCCGGGCGAAGGTGCGGCCTGGGCATTCGGCTGGTTTCCCGATGCCATCTCATCCGAATCCTACGTAAACCTCATCCCGACAGTCGCCGGCGGCACCCATGAAGCCGGGCTGCGCGCAGGGGTATTTGACGCCGTGAAATCTTTCATCGAACACCGCGCACTGTTGCCTCGCGGCGTGAAATTGCAACAGGATGATGTCTGCAGCCGCATGGTGTATGTGCTGTCCACGCGTTTGCTTGATCCGCAGTTTCAAGGCCAGGTGAAAGAAAAACTCAACTCGCGCGAAGCCGTCAAGCTCGTTGCCAGCATGGTGCGCGACCCATTTGAAATCTGGCTGAACCAGCACGTGGAGGCAGGCCGCGCGATTGCTGAACTCGCCATCCACCAGGCGCTGGCGCGGCAAAAGAACGCCCAGAAGGTAGAAAAGAAAAAGCAATCCGGCGTGGCTGTTTTGCCCGGCAAGCTCTCGGATTGCGAATCCACGTCCTTGCATGAAAACGAACTGTTTTTAGTCGAGGGCGACTCAGCCGGAGGTTCCGCCAAAATGGCGCGCAACAAGGAAACCCAAGCCATTTTGCCACTGCGCGGCAAGGTGCAAAACTCATGGGAAATCGACGCCGGACGCTTGTTTGCCAATGCCGAAATCCATGATATTGCGGTAGCCTTGGGCATTGAACCACACGATAAACCAAGTGCTGATTTATCCGGTTTACGCTATGGCAAAGTGGTCATCATGTCAGACGCCGACGTCGATGGCGCGCATATTCAAACACTCTTGCTCACCTTGTTTTACCGCCACTTCCCGGCTTTGATTGCCGCCGGTCACGTGTATATCGCCCAACCGCCGCTGTATCGCCTTGATGTGCCTGCCAGCGGCAAAAAACGCCCGGCGCGCCGCCTGTATGCGCTGGACGAAGGCGAGCTGGCCGCGATGAAAGACCGCCTGATCAAAGAAGGCATTGCCGAAACCGCGATTGAAGTCGGCCGCTTCAAAGGCCTGGGCGAAATGAACCCCGAGCAATTGCGCGAAACCGCCATGGACCCCGCCACCCGGCGCGTGTTACCAGTGACCGAGCGGCTGGCCGCGCAAACCAAGGAACTCTTCAACCTGCTCATGGGCAAAGGCGAAGCCGCCTCGCGCCGCCTGTGGATGGAAGAAAAGGGGCACTTGGTGGAAGCAGACATATAAAAAAAAGTCGACTACCGCGACAGCCCGTAGCAACACCGACACGACAAATTATCGGACGCAATCTCGTGTAGCCTTCTTGCATCAACTTGCCTTTGCCTTCTTCCTGCTCACACTCGAATTTTTACTGACAATCAACGTGCCGTAGCCGCCACTGTGGCTCGCTTTGGCAAACTGGACTGCTTTATTGGCAATGCTGGCATTGGGGCTTCATGGCCGGTCTTGAAACACAGGACATCGACAAGCTCGAAAGCAATTTTCACGAACTGTTTGACGTCAATGTCAAAGGGTATGTATTAGGCGCCAAAGCAGTGCTACCAGCATTGCGCGCATCCAAAGGATGCATGATTTTTACGGCATCCACCTCCCGCTTTTTCACTGATGGCGGCGGGCCTTTGTATATCACGACCAAACATGCAGTGCTGGGTTTCATCCGCGCACTCGCCTGGGAGCTGGCGTCGCGATCCGACGGCAAATTCATCACGGGGACAGTCATCCTTAATGATGGTGGCATCAGCATTGGCAAGCGAGCTAGCGGTATCGACATGTGAATTAATAGCCGTTATAAAAGTCGGCGCTGGCAAGACGGCGAAAACATCATGAATATGATGGATATCCCTTGTACAGCAAATGAAACACACTGGCTTCACTGATTTCAACCGATATAATGCGTCATGATGCAGAGCAGCAAAAAATCGCGACACACAGCAAGGCAGTGAAAAGGGGAAATTCATGCAGAGCGAAACAAACGATTCATCCAAAACCCGCCTTTTAACAACGGCAATTGCGGCCATGGGTGTCGTGTTTGGCGATATTGGCACCAGCCCGCTTTATGCCATGAAAGAAGCCTTCAATGGCCCACATGCCCTGCTGGTTACCCCTGGCAATATTCTTGGTATTTTGTCGCTCGTGTTTTGGGCCATGACCATTACCGTGACATTCAAATACGTCAAATTCATTACCCGTGCCGATAACCGTGGCGAAGGTGGCATCATGGCCTTAACCGCTTTGGTGTTGCGCACGCCAGGCGTTAGTCAGCGCACGCTGTGGCTACTCACCGGGCTGGGTATTTTTGGCGCCGCCCTGTTTTATGGCGATGCGGTGATCACCCCGGCCATGTCTGTACTCTCTGCTGTTGAGGGCTTGCAAGTCGCCACGCCGATGTTCGAGCATTACGTAGTGCCTATTACCCTCGTTATCCTGACCGGCATTTTCCTTATCCAACCACGTGGCACAGCCAGCATCGCTGCCTTGTTTGGCCCGGTCATGATGTTCTGGTTTAGTACGCTCGGCGTTTTGGGGCTCATGGGTATTTTGAAGCACCCTGGCGTCTTGGCTGCCATCAACCCAATCTATGCCGTACACTTTTTTGCAGAAAATCGTGGCTATGGTTTTCTCGCGCTTGGCGCTGTAGTGCTGGCCATCACAGGCGGTGAAGCCTTGTATGCAGATATGGGGCATTTTGGCCGCCGGCCGATCAAATGGGCCTGGCTGAGTTTTGTTTTTCCCTGTCTGTATCTGAACTATCTTGGCCAGGGCGCCTTGATGCTGGATAACCCGCTTGCAGTCAAAAATCCTTTCTTCCTGCTCGCCCCCGAGATGTTGCTCTACCCCTTGGTAGCGCTCGCGACAGCAGCCACCATCATTGCCTCGCAAGCTGTCATCTCTGGCGCCTATTCCCTCACCAGCCAGGCCATGCAATTAGGCTATTGCCCGCGCATTCTGGTCAAATTCACCTCCGAGCAAGAAAAGGGACAAATCTATATCCCGAATATCAACTGGTTGCTGCTCATTGCCGTATTAGCGATCGTACTGGGCTTTAAAACCTCCTCCAACCTCGCTGCCGCATATGGCATTGCCGTGACGCTCACCATGCTGATCGACACCATCCTGGCCATGGTCGTCGTGCGCTCCTTGTGGAACTGGAACTGGTTTCAAGCCGGTATTTTCCTCACCCTGTTTATCATCGTTGATCTGGCCTTCTTCTCCGCCACCTTGCTGAAATTTGCCGATGGCGGCTGGTTGCCACTGTTGCTGGGGCTCACCGTGTTTATCCTGTTTTCCACCTGGCAACGCGGCCGCGCCCTGCTGTACAAAAAACTCAAACAGGACTCCATGCCGCTCGATGCTTTCTTGCAAAGCCTTGAATATGGCGGCCCGCAACGTGTTGTCGGCACGAGTATCTTTCTCACACCAGACACCAACAGCGTGCCACGCGCCATGCTGCACAACTTGCTGCACAACAAAGTGCTGCATGAACGCGTCATTTTGCTCAACGTCAATACGCAAGACATTCCCCATGTCGCAGACCAAGACCGCCTGCAAGTTCTTCCTCTGGCACACGGTTTTCATCGCATCACGGTGAACTACGGTTTTTCTGACAAACCCGACATTCCCAATGCGCTCAAAATGGCAGAACAAGCCGGCATGGCGCCCATCGAAATGATGGAGACTTCCTTCTTTCTGGGCCGTGAAACGGTTGTGCCCAGCGGTAAATCTGCCCTTCCGTTATGGCGACAAATTCTTTTTATGTGGATGTTTCGCAATGCCGAATCAGCCACCGCTTACTTCAAGATTCCCACGAACCGGGTCGTTGAACTTGGTGCGCAAATTGAGTTTTAGCAAAGCATCTGGCTATGTCTTGGCGCCGCAAAACCATACCTTCACTTAAATTAGCTTGTATTTATTGGCCTGCATTTTTGCTTCTCCCCTATTTTCGGTAGCCTCCATTAGCCCACGCTCATGACCGTTGATATCAGTGAAGCCGCCGGCGTGCGCTACCTGCATTTTGGCTCGGAATGGGTGCAGGGCGCGATGCGCATTGCGCGCCCCTATGCGCTGGAGCTCGACTACACCAAAGAGATGATGCTGCCCTTGCTCTTGCGCCCCGACGACTGGCCGCGCCGCGTGCTGCTGATTGGCCTGGGCGCGGCATCGCTCACCAAGTTCCTCTGGCGCTACCGGCCCGACGCCAAGCTCACCGTGGTGGAAATCGACCCGCAAGTCGAAGCCGTCGCGCGGCAGTTTTTCAAGCTGCCGGATGACCCGCAACGCATCCAGATTCATCATGCCGATGGCGCGGATTTCATCATCCAGACCAAGCAAAAATATGACCTGATTCTGGTCGATGGCTTCGACAGCAAAGCGCGCGCCGGTCGACTTGACACACTGCCGTTTTATCTCGACTGCAAAACCCGTCTGGCTAGTGACGGCATGCTGTGCGTGAATCTCCTGGCACGGCGCAAAAGTTTCAACCACAGCATCCAGCAGATCAAGGAAGCCTTTGATGGCCACGTCATCAGCTTTCCTTCGCGCGATGAAGGCAACGCCATCGCACTGGCCTCGGCAAACCAGCCCAACGCCGTATCACAAGCGCCGACTTTTAGTTTGAGCGAACTCCAAACCACCGCCCAGCATTTGCGCCAAACCACACATCTCAACCTGCTGCCCATGCTGGCGAACCTCGCCGCATCAGGCCATCTCAAGGACGGCATATTGCAATACTGATTCGCTTATCCCGCATCCGGGAATAAGCAATGCTGTTTTTCTTGGTTCGTTTTTTACAATGCAGCCAATAAAGTTTCCTTTCTGAACATTCATTCACGAAAGGAAACACCATGCGTCGCCCGTTTTTTATCCGTTCCGCAATCGTCAGCCTGCTTGGTCTATCCCTGCTCACCGCCAACGCTGTGCATGCAGCGAAGATCACCCTGCTCAATGTCTCTTACGACCCGACGCGCGAGCTGTACCAGGAGTTCAACGCCGCTTTCGCCAAACAATGGCAGGCCAAGACCGGCGACACTGTCGTCGTCAAGCAATCCCACGGCGGCGCCGGCAAGCAGGCGCGTGCGGTGATTGATGGCCTGGAGGCCGACGTTGTCACTCTGGCGCTGGCCTACGACATTGACGCGATCCATGAGAAGGCGAAACTGATTCCCGCCGACTGGCAAAAACGCCTGCCGCACAACGCCTCGCCCTATACCTCGACAATTGTTTTTCTGGTGCGCAAAGGCAATCCCAAGGACATCAAAGATTGGAATGACCTCGTCAAAAATGATATTGGCGTGATCACCCCCAACCCAAAAACCTCCGGCGGCGCGCGCTGGAACTATCTGGCGGCCTGGGCCTATGCGCTCAAACAACCCGGCGGCAATGAAAAAACAGCGCAGGCGTTTGTCAAGAAACTCTATGCCAACGTCAAGGTGCTGGATTCCGGCGCGCGCGGCTCGACCACCACGTTTGTCGAGCGCGGCATAGGCGATGTGCTGCTGGCCTGGGAGAACGAAGCCTATCTGGCCGTCAAGGAGATCGGCCCGGACAAGGTTGAAATTGTCACCCCTTCCTTGTCCATCCTCGCCGAGCCGCCTGTCAGCATCGTCGACAAATTTGTCGACAAACACGGCACGCGCAAAGTAGCGACAGCCTATCTTGAGTATCTGTATTCGCCCGAAGGGCAGGATATTGCCGGCAAAAACTACTACCGCCCGACCGACAAGAAAGTCGCCGCCAGATATGCCAAACAGTTCGCGCCGGTGAAACTCATCACCATTGATGAAGTCTTTGGCGGCTGGCAAAAAGCGCAGCAAACGCATTTTGCCGATGGCGGCATTTTTGACCAGATCAGCGTGCGCTAAACGCACCCGCTGGCGCCACCTCGCCGTTACGCCAGCGCCGACTTTTCGATTCACGCAAAACCGGCATCAACCGCCCTACTCTTTTCACCCGGAGAAAACATGCAACAAAAACTCATTGCCCTCGCCATCATGAGCACCACAGCCAGTCTTTCCAGTGCGGCATTCGCGCAATCCAATGTCACCATCTATGGCGTCGCCGATGCGACCTTCGATGTCATCAGCGTCAGCGGTGGCGCCACGCCTGCACTCAAGGCCAACACACCCAATTTCACGCGCGTCGCCACCAATGGCTCGCGCATCGGTTTCAAAGGCAGCGAAAAGCTGGGCAATGGACTGACCGCATTATTCCAGTTTGAATCAGATGTCAAATTCGACGAAGGCGGCGCCCTCGGCACGACGCGCGACAGCTTCGTCGGCATCTCTGGCGAATTCGGCAAGATCACGCTGGGCAATCTCAGCGGCATCAGTCGCAGCTTCGCCAGTGCCCTTGATGTCAATGCCGGCGCCGATGGCATTGGCTCCAACCAGGCGATTCTGGGCAAGGCAGGCGGCCTGCTGGCCGGCACCAAGCTCAATGGCGGCGGCAACTTTTCCGCGCCGCGCACATCACCATCCACAACCCGCTCTGGCGGCACCGCCGGCCTGTTCGATAATCGCTTCACCAATGCGGTCGCTTATGTCTCGCCAAAATTTTCCGGTATTCAGTTTGCAGCCCAATATGCAGCGAACGAGAACAAGGATGACTCCAGTGCTGCCAAGATCAACACTGCGGCTTACGATCTCGGCCTGACCTATG
>DIUK01000160.1:11314-23073 GCA_002422995.1 Rhodocyclaceae bacterium UBA6160 | reverse complement strand
ATGCCGACATAATCCCACATGAAACGGCGTAACTCTGCCCAGTTATGGGAAATGACTACTTCTTCATCGGCATCGCGGACACGACTTTCATCCCATGAAGGCAGGGCAGGCAAGGGTGGCACCTTCGTTTCAGCAATCGCTTTCGCAGCTGACGCGGCAAACACGACGCATTCAAGCAAAGAGTTGGACGCTAACCGGTTTGCGCCATGTAACCCGGTGTAGGTGGTCTCGCCAATGGCATAAAGATTGGGTAAATCGGTCCGCGCTGAAAGATCGGTTACGATACCACCACAGGAATAGTGAGCTGCCGGAACGACCGGAATAGGATCTTTGGTAATGTCGATGCCGAGCGCTAAACAATTGGCATAAATAGTCGGAAAATGCTCTTTGAGAAAGTCGGCTGGTTTGTGCGTCATATCCAGAAAGACGCAGTCGAAGCCATGGCGCTTCATTTCAAAGTCAATGGCACGCGCCACAATATCCCTGGGGGCTAACTCGGCACGTTCGTCATAGCCGGGCATAAAGCGCGTGCCATCCGGCAAGCGTAATAATCCGCCTTCGCCGCGCAAGGCTTCGGATATTAAAAATGATTTGGCATGCGGGTGGTAAAGGCAGGTGGGATGAAACTGTACAAACTCCATGTTGGCGACACGACAGCCTGCACGCCATGCCATGGCGACACCATCGCCCGTGGCGGTATCTGGGTTGGTGGTGTAAAGGTATACCTTGCCCGTACCGCCCGTTGCCAGCACGGTGTGGTCTGCAGCTATGGTAACAACTGTATCGTTTTTAATGTCCAGCAAATAGGCACCCAGACAACGGTTAGGCGTGACTTGTGCTGGGTCTTTATCTGCTTGCTCCAGCTTGTCTGTTGTGATGAGGTCAACGGCAATATGCTGCTCCAGTATCGTAATACGCGGATGCTGCTTGACTTGTTCAGTGAGGGTGGTTTGTACCGCTTGGCCGGTAGCATCTGCTGCGTGAATAATGCGCCGCTGGCCGTGGCCACCTTCGCGTGTCAAATGAAAGCCGAAAGCAGAACTATCGCGCGTAAAAGGCACACCGCGTTCAATTAGCCAGTCGATGGCATCATGACTATGCTCGACTACAAAGCGCGTAGCGACAGGGTCGCACAAACCAGCACCTGCGTTCAGTGTGTCGGTAATATGGGCATCTACGGTATCGCTTTCATCGAGCACAGCAGCAATACCACCTTGTGCCCACGCCGATGCAGAGTCCCCCAGCATTTTTTTGGTGACGACTGCCACGCGGTGAGTGTCTGCCAGGCGCAGTGCCAAGGATTGGCCGGCAAGGCCACTCCCGATAATGAGGACGTCAAAGTGTGTCATGGCCTGATTTTTCATAGGCTGGAAATATATCACTCATCGTCCTTGCGTTGATTTGGAACTAACAAAGCGATTTCAGGTCATTGCTAGCAGACGTTAAGCAACGGGTTGGCCAGTGAAATGGGTTACTGATTCCAGGCAAGTTTCTGGCGCGCGAGAAAATGGCGTAGCAAAGAAGACGGGATGTACGATATGAAGAGGGCAGAACGGCTTGATATACTGACTAGCTGCCAAATTGGTGGCAATATTTTGTTATTAGGTGGAATCAAAGCACAGTGCCCATGGGAGATCGTGAAACAGATCGGCTACTTGTTGAGCGCGTTCAGGCGGGCGACAAGCAGGCATTTGGCCTGTTGGTTACCAAATATCAACGCAAATTAGCGCGATTGGTGTCTCGTATGGTTCGTGATTCGGCAGAAGTTGAAGACATTGTGCAAGATAGCTTTATTCGTGCGTACCGGGCGCTTCCGAGTTTTCGCAACGAGAGTGCGTTTTACACCTGGCTTTATCGGATTGGCGTGAACACGGCTAAAAATTGGCTGGTAACTCACGGTCGGCGGGCGCAGCTAACGTCGGCAACTGACGATGATGAAAGCGAGATATATACCGAGCCGGAGTTATTGCGTAATTACGAAACACCTGAGCGTTTGTTAATAACCAAGCAAATAGGGCAAACTGTTAACTCAGTGGTTGAGTCTTTGCCTGAGGATTTGCGGACGGCACTAACGCTACGCGAGATTGACGGGCTGTCTTATGAAGAGATCGCCGACGTGATGGATTGCCCGATCGGTACTGTGCGTTCAAGAATTTTCCGAGCACGCGATGCGATTGCCTTAAAACTGCGACCCTTGCTGGATACAGCGTCAGATAAACGGTGGTGAATCAAATGACCTACGATGGACTATTGCAAACCATTGACGAAATTGTGCAGCCTTTTGGGAGGAGAAAGCCATGACCACGCCTCAATTAGCCAATCTTTCAGCATTTATGGATGGCGAGCTAGCGGCAACCGATACGCAATTGATGATCGCTGAACTATCCAAGCAGGCTGAACAGAAAAACAGATGGCAGCTTTATCATATGACCCGCGATGCCTTGCATCAGGAGGCCGAGCTCAGCATCGATGTGACTGCTCGTGTGATGGCTGCCTTAGCGCTTGAACCGACGATACTATCGCCCCAGGTAACTACGCTAACCACACTAACCACGAAAAATACGCCAGATCAGCAACAAAAAAAATCACGCACGCAAGTGCGCTGGCAACACCCTTCTCTGGCATGGGCGGCTTCGTTGGCTGGTGTCGCATTTGTTGCCTGGGCAGCGTTGGCTCCTGTCAAGCAATCGGTTGAGCAATTTTCACCCATGGCAGTTTTCAATCAAATCTCGCCATCCATTGCCTCAAACACCGTGGCAGCTGCCATCGGAAACAAGGGGAAGATGGCGGATCCAGTTTTCGCGCGAGACAATCAGACAAAGAATATCGCTTTAGGAACAACCATCTCTGAGAAACAGCAAAGCGTGGCTGAAAATCAACCCGGCGTTGGTCGTGTTGATGAGTTGTCTGCCGGTCGCGTGACAGTTGCTTTAACGCGTACAGAAGAGGCGCAAGTAGCGCGTTTGCAAGAGTATTTGAGCGCCCATCGGGCCTATCGCGGAGATGTGATGGGTGGTAGCGTCAGCCCAATTCGCAATGTTTCTGTCGTGTCTGCTTCGAACGATCAGCGCTAATGGTCGGTTTTCGTTTCTCCCCGTTAAGTGCGATCGCCAGGCAGGTGAATAGCACGCGCCAAGCGTTGCGCCAATATCTGCTGCAAGCGATGTCAATTACGGCTTTATTCACCGTCTCACCAGCGCCGACTTTTGCTTACGACAGTCTTGAGTCGGAAATCAATGCGCTCGAGCGCATGGCGCAGGCATCGCAACGACTCACTTACGACGGCATATTTGTGTACCGCAGTGCCGATCGCATGGAAACTTCACGTATTGTCCATACATGGCAAGCAGGTCGAGTATTAGAGCGAACTGAAGTACTCGATGGCAGCCTGCGGGAAATGATTCGAAATGGCGATGAGACAACCAGTTTTTTTGCTCATGGCAAGCGCTTGATCGTTGAATCCGGGACAACGCGTCGTCAGTTTCCTGCCTTGTTGCCCAGTGGTTTGCGGCACATTCAGCGCTATTACACCGTGCAATCTGCCGGTCAAGGGCGAGTAGCGGGTCTGGATAGTCGCGTTATTGCACTGATTCCTCGTGACCAATTGCGCTATGGACATGAATTCTGGTTTGATCCTGTGAGCGGTTTGCTATTACGTTCAACCATCATTGGAGGGCATGGCGAGTCACTGGATTCATTTAGCTTTACCCAGGTAAATATCGGCGCGAGCTTGCCAAAAAATGCCTTAAAACCACGTTTCCCCACTCAAGATCTGAGCGTGCATAAAGTGACAACAACTCAGGTTATCCCTGAAGATTTAGGCTGGGTTTTTAAAAAGCAACTGCCGGGATTCCGGCGTATTCAAGCAATGACCCGTCATTCGGGTAATGAGCCACAAACGCTGCACGTCTTATTGTCAGATGGTGTGGCAACTATTTCAGTCTTCATCGAACTGAGTGCAGACCCAGCAGGAAACACAAGCGTTGACTCCAGTAAAGCGCAAGTCCGTCCTGTTGTCATTTCCAGCATGGGCGCCTTGAATGTGTATCACCGACAGCTCAAGGAGTATACGATTGTGGTGGTAGGCGAAGTACCCGTCCTTGCCCTCAAACTTTTAGGCGATGGCATTGCGCAAAGGAATGAATGATCCAGCATGACCTATTGTGATGCGCACGTTATTGACGTAACGAAAGATGGGCTGGTATGGGTAGAGCTGCCCGCAAGACTTGCTGCCTGCGAGAATTGTCCTAACCCGATAGTTTGCCAGAGTGGGTTGAATGCCCGCGCTCAGCGTGTTCGTCGTTATGTGTTACCTAATACCTTGAATTTACAGGTCGGTGATCAGGTGAAGCTTATTGTTCCTGATGGGGTAATTTTTCGTGCGGCGCTCTTCTCTTATTTAGTTCCACTGATTTTGCTTATTTTCGGCGCTCTGCTGGGGCAATGGCTGGATGATGATAGAGGGGCAGCGATAGGTGTTGTATTGGGTTTAATGCTGGGCTATGGATGCTTGAAAAATCAGAGCCACCAAACAACACGCATAAAACTGTCTCCACTCAGCCTGCAACGAAGCGCCCCCATGAATGAACCTTTTTTTAATGAACAACCCTAATAACCGTGTTTCTAATTCAATATTTTTCAAGGAGCAGATAAGCAACATGAAAAAATTTAATTTTGCTGTGCTCAGTGTGGTTTTTTTCAGTATGTTGAGTTTATTCAGCTTGCACAGTCTGGCGCGCGAGTTACCTGATTTTACCGAGCTGGTCGAAACGCAAGGGCCAGCAGTTGTTAATATCAGCACAACGCACATCATCAAACGAAATGCACGTAGTCAAGAATTACCGTTTGATGAAAATGATCCTGCCTTTGAGTTGTTTCGCCGCTTTTTTCCTGGACAAATACCAGGTATGCCAGGCCAGCAAAGTCCTTACGAAGAGCCACGCGAATATAAAAATCAATCGCTAGGTTCCGGTTTTATCATCAGCGCAGATGGTTATATTTTGACCAATGCCCATGTGGTGGATGGTGCTGATGCAGTAACCGTCAAGCTTACCGATAAACGCGAGTTCAAGGCCAAAGTGCTGGGTGCGGATAAACGGACAGATGTTGCCTTGATAAAAATTGAAGCAACTCACTTGCCGTTTTCCCGGTTGGGTGATCCTCAAAAACTTAAAGTGGGTGAGTGGGTTGTGGCTATTGGCTCGCCTTTCGGCTTTGACAACACGGTAACCGCAGGAATTGTCAGTGCCAAAGGGCGCTCGTTAGCACAGGAAAACTTTGTGCCTTTCATTCAAACAGATGTGCCTATTAATCCGGGCAACTCAGGTGGGCCGCTCATCAATATGCGCGGTGAAGTGGTTGGCATCAATTCACAAATCTATTCCAGATCAGGTGGTTTTATGGGTTTATCCTTTGCCATCCCTATTGACCTGGCGATGGAAATTCAAACACAACTCAAACAAAAAGGCCGCGTAAGCCGTGGGCGTATGGGGGTTGTGATTCAAGAGGTTGATAAGGATATGGCGGCATCATTTGGGCTGGCTAAAGCCCAGGGAGCACTGGTTTCATCTGTAGAAAAAAGTGCCCCAGCAGACGTAGCCGGCATTTTGGCGGGTGACATTATTCTGAAGTTTGACGGTAAGCCCGTTGATGAGTCCAGCGAGTTGCCACGGCAGGTAGGCGCAAAGAAACCGGGTGAAAAAGTACCTGTGCAGATCTGGCGCAAAGGGAAAACACTGGATGTGATGGTAACTATGGGGCAGTTGCCTGATGATGAAGCCTTGCCAGTCAAGCAAGGTCGTAAATCGACAGAACCGCCCAAGGCCAATCGCCTGGGATTGATGCTCGGTCCATTGTCAGCTGAACAAAAGCGCACCTTGGGTGTGCCAAACGGCTTGGTCGTCGAAAACGTTACCAACGGTAGTGCTCGAACAGGGCTGCGTCCGGGTGATATTTTGCTCTCGGTGATTTATCAAGGTGCCCAAGTTGAACTTAAATCTGTAGCCCAATTTAATGAGCTGATTTCTGGCATTGATAAAAAAGAACCGATCACCTTGCTGGTGCGTCGTGGTGATGTACAAACTTTTGTCATTATTAAAGGGCTGAGTGATAAATAAGATGGCGCGGCCTGCGCATTTTCAGTTGCTGAGTCGTTCGTACTGTCATTTATGTGATGACATGTTTCATGCACTGAATGAACTGCTCGATGAGCAGGCGAAAGTCGAAGGGTTGAGTTTTTCAAGCCAAATCAGCATTGATGTCGTAGATGTCGATGCTGATCCGCAACTGGTGGCGCAATATGATGAACTGGTGCCTGTTTTATTGGGCCGCGAGGGGCAGGTTTTGTGCCATTATTTTCTCGATATCCCGAAAGTCCGTGAGTATTTAAGCGCTTTCCGTTAAAATTCAAGCTCTTTTTTTAACCGTTAAAGGTGCTCTGCCTGGTTCGAGCGCCTTTTTTATTGGTTGTTTATGAAACACATCCGTAATTTTTCTATCATCGCCCACATTGATCACGGCAAATCCACGCTGGCAGATCGCATTATCCATAAATGTGGCGGTTTATCAGACCGTGAAATGGAAGCCCAGGTGCTTGACTCAATGGATATTGAGCGAGAGCGCGGCATCACGATCAAAGCCCAGACCGCAGCCTTGAGTTACACAGCGCGCGATGGTCAAGTTTACAATCTCAATCTGATTGACACGCCAGGGCACGTTGATTTTTCTTATGAAGTCAGCCGCTCTTTGTCGGCCTGTGAAGGCGCGCTGCTGGTGGTTGATGCCTCTCAAGGCGTGGAAGCGCAAACCGTGGCAAATTGTTACACCGCCATTGAGTTAGGTGTTGAGGTTGTGCCGGTGTTGAACAAGATTGACTTGCCTCAGGCTGATCCAGATAACGCGCGGCAGGAAATTGAGGATGTCATCGGCATTGATGCCACTGAAGCAGTGCTGTGTTCCGCCAAAACTGGGCTGGGCATAGATGATGTGCTCGAAGCCGTTATTGCGCGTATTCCTTCGCCTAAAGGGGAAGAGAGTGCACCGCTTAAGGCGCTGATTATTGACTCCTGGTTTGACAATTATGTTGGCGTAGTCATGCTGGTGCGAGTCGTAGATGGCAAAGTGCAACCGAAAGACAAATTGAAATTCATGTCGACGAGCAGTATGCATTTATGTGAACAAGTCGGTGTGTTCACACCTAAAGCCTTGCAGCGCACAGCATTAAATGCCGGAGAAGTGGGTTTTATTATTGCCGGTATTAAAGAACTGCATGCGGCAAAAGTCGGCGATACCATTACGGTGGCAGATAAGCCGGCTACTGAGCCTTTGCCAGGTTTTAAGGAAATCAAGCCGCAAGTGTTTGCCGGCCTGTATCCCATCGAAGCAAACCAGTATGACTCGCTGCGTGATGCGCTGGAAAAGTTGCAACTAAATGATGCTTCCTTGCACTACGAGCCGGAAGTCTCACAGGCGCTAGGTTTTGGCTTTCGTTGCGGGTTTTTAGGCTTGTTGCACATGGAAATTGTGCAAGAACGCCTGGAGCGCGAGTTTGATCAGGACTTGATTACCACCGCGCCTACGGTTGTGTATGAAGTTCGCTTGCGCGATGGCACAGAAATTTTGGTCGAAAATCCGTCCAAGCTGCCTGAACTGCAAAAAATTGAAGAGATTCGCGAACCGATTATTACCACCGTCATTTTTGTTCCGCAGGAATATCTTGGTGCGGTGATTACTTTGTGCGAACAAAAGCGTGGGCGACAGATCAATATTGCTTATCGAGGTCGGCAGGTACAGCTGACTTATGAGATGCCTATGGCTGAAGTGGTTATGGACTTTTTTGATAAATTGAAGTCAGTGTCCCGCGGTTACGCCTCGTTGGATTACGATTTCAAGGAATATCAAGCAGCTGATGTGGTCAAACTGGATGTGTTGATCAACTCGGAAAAAGTCGATGCCTTGTCCTTGATTGTTCATCGCGCGAACTCAGCTTATCGAGGCCGCGAGTTAGCGGCAAAAATGCGAGAACTGATTCCCCGGCAAATGTACGACGTCGCCATTCAGGCAGCGATTGGCGCCACGATTGTTGCACGTGAAAATGTCAAAGCGATGCGCAAGGACGTGCTGGCCAAGTGTTATGGTGGAGATATTTCACGCAAGAAGAAGTTGCTGGAAAAACAAAAGGCAGGCAAAAAACGTATGAAGCAGGTGGGACGAGTTGAAATCCCACAGGAAGCCTTTCTCGCGGTTTTGCGGGTGGGTGACAAGTAGTATCTATTAAAAGTTTGCCTGTCGATATTTCTCGGAGAGCCCATGAATTTTGCCTTGATCCTGTTTTTATTTGTTATTGCCACCGGCGTTCTTTGGGCAATCAATCATTTCTGGGCAAGAAAAAAACGGCCAGCTGATGCGCACGATCCTTGGTGGGTTGAATATGGCGGAAGTTTTTTTCCTGTTATTTTGGCTGTATTTTTATTGCGCTCCTTTCTGGTTGAGCCGTTCAAAATCCCTTCTGGTTCAATGATCCCCACATTGCTGGTTGGTGACTTTATTTTGGTCAATAAATTTACCTATGGCATACGTTTGCCAGTTCTCAATAAAAAAATTGTCGAACTCAAATCACCAGAACGCGGTGATGTAGTGGTTTTTCGTTATCCCCCGGATACTTCACTTGATTACATCAAGCGCGTCGTCGGGCTACCGGGAGATAAAGTTGAGTATCATGATAAAAAACTGCTGATCAATGGCAAGCAAGTTATTCATGAAGCAGCGGGCGATTATCTCGATCCAGCGCGACTGTATTACACACCCAAGTTCAAGGAACAACTCGGTCAGGTGCCGCACAATATCCTGCTTGACGCTGAGTCGCTGAATACCGTCAGACCGATCGTCTCATTTCCGCATGAAGATCAATGTCATTACAATTATGATGGAGTTACCTGCCAAGTGCCTGCTGGTCATTATTTCGTTATGGGAGATAATCGTGATAACTCCCAGGACAGCCGGTATTGGGGTTTCGTGCCAGATGCCAACCTGGTCGGTAAAGCATTTTTTATCTGGTTTAACTTTAGTGATTTAAAGCGCATTGGCGCTTTTCATTAGGAGAAAATATGAAATTTCAACGGGGAGTGAGCCTAAATGGCTTATTAATAGGGAGCGTAATTTTCGGTTTGGTCGCCTTATTGGCCATGAAAGTATTGCCAGAGTGGATGGAATACGGAAAAATTGTCAAAGTAGTCAAGGCGACGGCCAATGATGGCAACTTGAAAGAGGCGTCAATTGCTGATGTGCGTGCAGCTTACGATAAACGTGCAGATATCGACTTGATCAAAAGCGTCACAGGACAAAATCTTGATATCACCAAAGAAAATGGCGATTTCAGTATTGCTTTTGCCTACACTAAAAAAGTACCGCTTTTTTATAATGTCAGCTTAGTTTTTGATTTTGAGGGGAATAGCGCCGCCAAATGAAGCGTCAGCGCAATCAGGCGACACTTGAAGAGCAAACTGGCTATCAGTTTCTTCGAGCAGAGTTACTTCAGCAGGCCTTGACCCACCGCAGCTTTGGCACGCCTCATAATGAGCGTTTTGAGTTTTTGGGCGATTCGATCCTGAATTGTGCAATTGCTCATGCACTTTTTTTACGCTATCCGGAGTGCACAGAGGGCGATTTATCACGCTTGAGGGCTAGCCTGGTACGACAAGATACTTTGGCTGAAATTGCCAATACCTTGCAACTAGGAAGTTATTTACGCCTGGGCGAAGGTGAAATTAAAAGCGGGGGTGACCGTCGCCCCTCAACACTCGCAGATGCACTGGAAGCCTTGTTTGCTGCGATTTATCTGGATGCCGGATTTAGTGCCGCGCAGCAAGTCATTGACCGTTTATTTTCACCTTGGCTTGCCCGCATCAATATCAAAAGCTCGGGTAAGGATCCTAAAACGTCTTTGCAAGAGCTTCTGCAGGCAAGACGATTGTCTTTGCCAAACTATGCATTGGTAGCGCTTCATGGTGAAGCACATGCGCAGGAGTTTGAAGTGTCTTGTGCTGTTTTGGATTTGAATATTGCCTGTGTCGGCAAAGGCAGTAGCCGCCGTATTGCCGAACAGAATGCCGCCCGCTTGGCGTTATCTTATATTGAGCACACACAATAAATATGTCTGAAAACTTTCGCACGGGCTATGTGGCTATCATCGGCCGTCCCAATGTGGGCAAGTCAACGCTGACCAATCGCCTGGTGGGCGCTAAAGTTAGCATTACGTCGAGAAAAGCCCAAACCACGCGNNGTCGACACGCCGGGTTTTCAGACCACGCATACTAATGCGCTGAATCGCTTGATGAATCGTAGCGTGACCTCGTCCTTTGCGGATGTTGACGTGATTTTGCTGGTGATTGAAGCCGGGCGGTGGGGCNNGTCATCAACAAAATTGACCGCTGGGAAGACAAAGGACAGCTGCTTCCTTTTATCACCAAGCTCTCGACAGAGCATCAATTTGCTGAAATCGTGCCCTTGTCAGCCGAAAAAGGCATGGGCACGGAGGCGCTTTTGAAAACGGTGGCCACCTATTTACCCGTCATGCCGCCGGTGTTTGATGCAGACGACATTACCGACCGTTCCGAGCGATTTTTAGCGTCCGAAATTCTGCGCGAAAAGCTGTTCCGCAATTTGGGTGAAGAGCTGCCTTATGGCTTGGCGGTCGAAATCGAAAAATTCGAGCAAGAAGGCGATTTGCGGCGCATTTTTGCGGCGATCATCGTTGATCGCTCGGCACATAAAATCATGGTAATTGGTAAATCTGGCGAGCGCCTGAAGCGTATTTCAACCGATGCGCGCCGTGATATGGAAAAGCTCTTCGGCGGCAAAGTCTGGTTGGAAACCTGGATTAAGGTGAAAACCGGCTGGGCTGATGATGAGCGCGCTTTAAAATCACTCGGCTACGAATAACGCCGTGAGCAGTAAAAAGCGCATCGATGGGCAACGTGCGTTTGTATTGCATCTTTACCCCTACAGTGAAACCAGCTTGATTGCCGACGTGTTTTCAAGCGATTACGGCCGCCTGGCTGTATTGGCGCGTGGTGCGCGACGTCCTCGTTCGGCGATACGCGGTGTCCTTATGGCCTTTCAACCCTTGGAGCTGAGCTGGTTTGGGGCAGGGGAGATTAAAACGCTGGCCAAGGCAGAATGGCAAGGCGGCATGCCCTTGCTTAACGGGCGCTGCTTGCTGTTGGGGTATTACCTCAATGAATTGTTAGTCAAAATGTTGCCGCGCGAGGATCCGCACACGGCTTTATTTGACGCGTACAGCGCCGCTTTGCATGCCTTGGCGCTGGGGCAGGCGGATGCCCCGGAATTGCGCCGCTTTGAGCAAACACTATTAAAAGAGCTGGGCTACGGTTTGACCCTGGATCGGGACGTGGTCACGGGCGAAAGTATCCTGCCGGACGCGCATTATGATTTTCAAGTCGAACGTGGTCCGATTAAAAAAGTCGGCGCTGGTGATACGGCGACGAGACCGCTGTTACGTGGTAAAACCTTGCTCGATATGGCTGCTGACGACTACCGTGACCCGCAAACCCAACAAGAGAGCAAATTGCTCATGCGGCAGCTGATTGCCTATCATCTCGGCGGCAAACCCTTGCAGTCGCGCCGCGTTTTTATGGAGTTACAAGCACTGTGATCAAGCTGGGCGTCAATATCGACCATGTTGCCACGATCCGTCAGGCGCGGCAAACCTATGAGCCTGATCCCGTCTGGGCTGCGGTGGA
>DIUK01000160.1:0-11297 GCA_002422995.1 Rhodocyclaceae bacterium UBA6160 | reverse complement strand
CGCTTACCCACGTGAAACTCAACCTGGAAATGGCCGCCACCGACGAGATGGTGGCCATTGCCTGTGAAGTCCAACCTGACATGGCCATGCTCGTGCCGGAAGGACGGCATGAAGTCACCACTGAAGGTGGCCTGGATGTCGCTGAACAAGCGCAGCGCTTGCAAACGGTGGTGGCGCGTTTGGCGGACGCGGGTATTCAAACCAGCGTATTTATTGATGCGGAAGCAAAGCAAGTGGAAGCCGCTGCAAAAATCGGCGTGCGCGTGTGCGAACTTCACACCGGCCCTTATGCTCATACCTTCCATCAATATGGCCACGATGATCAAGGCGAGGCAGTGGTCGCTGAACTGGAAAAATTGCGGCTGGCAGGTGCTCTGATTGTTCAGGCCGGCATGCAATTGAATGCAGGGCATGCCTTGAACTACGTTAATGTCGCCGGGATTGCCGCGTTACCGCATATTCGTGAATTGCATATTGGTCACGCCATCGTAAGTCGCGCGGTATTTGTCGGCATGCGAGAGGCGGTGCGTGAAATGAAGCGCCTGCTCTCTCCATCCGTTGCAGCATGATTTTAGGGATAGGCACAGATATTGTAGCAATCCAGCGCATGGCCGATTTATGGCAACGCCACGGCGAGCGTGCGCTGGGCAAAATACTCTCGCCGCCTGAACAAGCGGATTGCCTNNTTGCCGCCAAGGAGGCCTTGGGCAAAGCGCTGGGCACAGGCATTCGTGCTCCGGTGCTATTGCCGGAAATTACCGTGGCGCATAATGCGCTGGGCAAGCCAGAATTTACTTTTTCTGCTGAATTGACGGCCTTTTTGGCGCAAAAAAAAATCATCTCCCATCTATCGCTGAGCGACGAGAGAGATTACGCCGTCGCTTTTGTGGTGTTGGAAACGGCTTAAACCCTTATTCAATTTTGCTGATCAAAAACAATATGAAAACTATCCCTCTTGGCCCTTTAATGATAGACATTGCCGGGCATGGCTTAAGTGCGCTGGATATTGAGCGGCTTACCCACCCCTTGGTAGGGGGCGTAATTTTGTTTACTCGCAATTATGTTGACCGTTCGCAACTGACCGCTTTATGTGAGGAAATTCATAGCTTGCGTGCCCCGCAACTACTCATTGCCATTGATCACGAAGGCGGACGAGTACAGCGCTGCCGGGAACAATTCACCCTGGTGCCCGCCATGCGCAAACTGGGTGAAATGTGGGATAAAGAGGCAAAACAGGCATGCGAAAAGGCGCAGGCTATCGGCTATCTGCTGGCGGCAGAACTGCGCGAATGTGGCGTGGATTTCTCCTTTACACCTGTGCTGGATCTGGATTGGGGGCAAAGTGGAGTGATTGGTGATCGGGCGTTTCATCGCAACCCGCAGGCCGTGACTGAATTAGCGGGCGCTTTTATCGAAGGGCTGCGCGTAGCCGGTATGCGCTGTTGCGGCAAGCACTTTCCTGGGCATGGTTGGGTGGCGGCGGACTCCCATGTGGCAATTCCTGTGGATGAGCGCAGTTTGAACCAGATGCATGACGATCTCTTGCCTTATCGTCAATTGAAACTGGATGCCGTCATGCCAGCCCATGTGATTTACCCAGCAGTGGATAGCCAACCCGCCGGATTTTCTGCGGTCTGGCTCAAAAAACTGCGGGAAGAATTTAACTTCGATGGCGTGATCTTTAGCGATGATTTATCCATGCAAGGCGCCAGTGTCGCAGGTGATATTTTGGCGCGTGCCAATGCCGCCTGGCAGGCAGGATGCGACGTTTTGCTGGTGTGCAACGCGCCGGATGAGGTGGCTATTCTGCTTGATCGTTGGCAACCTGCATCAACAAGGCTTGTCGGTACCAAGGTGAAAAATGCTGAAGAAAATACCGCTAAAAATTTCCAGGTTCGCTTGTTAAGTCAGTTAATGCCGGATGTGCCTTGGCGCACAGACGAAGTGAAATACGCGCAGGGTGCAGCAGCAGTTGATGCTGTATGGATTGGCGAAAAAGCAAGGTCGTCGACGTAGAATGTAATCGTTGCAAGGCAAGTATGAAACATAAAAAATAAAATATTCAAGGAGGTTAAGCATGGATTTTCAAGTAATGCTGAAACAAAAAACCATTACGGCAGCCACGGCAGCCGCAATGGTTGAATCCGGTTGGGCAGTGGATTATGGCGCATCCTTAAATCAGCCTGATGTGTTTGATGCTGCATTAGCGGAACGCAAATTGGCGCTGCGTGACGTGCGGATTCGATATTTTCTGACCACAAAGCCGCGCAAAGTATTTGAAAGTGATCCAGAGCAACAACATTTTCATGGTGAAAACTGGCATTTTTCTGCTTACGACCGCAAGCTTTACGACCAGGGCGTGGCCAGTTACATCCCGTTCAACTTTGGCGAAGGCCCCAGGCTTTATCGTGATTACATTGACGTGGATTTGGCAGTGATTAAAACCACACCCATGGATAAACATGGCTATTTCAACTTTGGCGCCTCCACCAGTCATGTACGTGCCATTTGCGAAAAAGCCCAGCGCGTCATTGTTGAAACCAGCACTGCGCTACCGGTTTGCTATGGCGTAGAAAATGTTATCCATATTTCCGAAGTAGATGCCGTCATCGAAGGAGATAATGCCGCCCTGACGGAACTGATGAATGCGCCGGTAACGTCAGCAGACATAAGCGTTGCAAATTTGATTATTCCCGAGATTGAAAACGGTGCTTGCCTGCAAATTGGCATTGGGGGCATGCCCAATGCAGTTTGCAGCGCTTTGGCCACAGCACCGATCAAGGATTTAGGCATCCATACGGAAATGTTTGTGGACGGCATGGTCGATCTTGTCCTCGCGGGCAAAGTTACCGGCGCTTATAAAAGTACCTATCGCGGCAAGATTGTCTATACCTTCACACAAGGCACCCAGCGCACATATGACTTTCTGGATGGCAATGAAATGTGCATCAGCTTGCCAGTCAATGAGACCAATCTGACCGAAAATATTGCGCGTAACCGTAAAGTCGTGTCGATCAACAATGCCATGCAAATTGACCTGATGGGGCAGGTGGCATCCGAAAGCGCAGGCTTTAAACATCGTACAGGCACAGGCGGGCAGCTCCAGTTTGTGCGTGGTGCATTTATGTCAGAAGGCGGTAAATCCTTCATGTGCTTATCTTCTCGTTACATGAAAGGCGATCAGCCTCGTTCGCGTATCGTAGCAGGGCATCCGCCAGGAACCACGATTACTACCCCACGCACTGATGTAATGTATGTCGTCACCGAATACGGTATGGTTAATCTGAAAGGTAAAAGCATCCCGGATCGCGTCAATGCGCTAATCAGCATTGCCCATCCTGAGGATCGCGAAGGGCTTGAAAAGCAAGCGCGATCCAGTGGTTTGTTGCCGCGTCGATTCCTATGACATTCAGCAATGTTTTCAAAGTGAGTAGGCAACTTGCGCGTATTGCAAACAAGAAAAAATTAAGCTTAGGATAACTTGGTTTCTCTGCACCTTCGGAGAAAAAACGGGGTCAGCACTGGAGTCATCATTAGTACGGCACGTGAGTTTTTTAAGCCCATTTCGCTGGTTACAGCAAGGCGCGGCAGATATGCGCTATACCTTGGCGGCCAGTCTTGGACACGGGCTCATTATTACTACCATGGGCTGGGGTTGTTGTTATTTTTACCAGCTATCTATGGGGAATGATCGTTATCTTACCGATGCTAGGACAATCGTTTATTTTATTTGAATCACTTAGTTTACATAATGCAAATTATGCGAACTAATAAGCGAGTATTTTGCATCCTCAGATGCTACAGTTACTCTAACCAACGTGCGGTATCGGTATTGCCTGTTTCTAAAGCAAGCTGTTTGGCCGTTTTTTCGTTAGCATCTTTAAGAGTGGCTGAAGCACCGGCCGCGAGTAATTTTTTAACTACTGCTTCATGACCATTTTTTGCAGCAAGCATTAAGGCAGTTTGCCTGTTCGGTGCCCTGGCATCCACTTTGGCACCTGCTAGCAAAATCACCTCAATAACCGCTAAATGTCCAGAAAATGCTGCGTAATGCAAAGGTGTCCAGCCAGGTGTATTAATCTCTGCGGCTGCCGTAATTAATTGTTGAACAATGGCTATTTTCCCGGAAAATGCAGCCAGCAATAAAGCTGTTTCGCCATACTGATTGATGTAGTTAATTGATGCTTTACGTTGAATTAAATGATCAACCAAAGCGGTATTACCATTGCGTGCAGCTAGCATCAATAACGTCAGACCGTGAGAGTCTGTCGTATTAACATCCATTCCTCGATTAAGGTAATCCAGAACACTTTCAGTCTGGTCATTCTTGACGGCGAGCAGCAAGTTCTCATAACTGCCTGCAAAAGCAAAGTGAGAAAAGTTTATTAAAACAAATAAAATCAGTAGCTTATTTTTCATTTTTAATAAAAAGCTTGAAGAAGTTTTGTGTCGTGGCCAGGGCTAAATTATCAGTTGTCATGCCTCTTAACGAAGCAACTTCTTCTGCAACATAGCGTACCCAGGCTGATTGATTGAGTTTTCCGCGGTAAGGCGCTGGCGCTAAATACGGAGAATCAGTTTCTACTAACAGCCGATCTATCGGAACCATGGTTGCTACCGCTTTAACTTGAAATGCATTTTTGAAAGTCACAATCCCGGATATGGAGATATGAAATCCTAAATCCAAGGCTGCTTTGGCGACTTCAGGAGTTTCAGTAAAACAATGAAATACCCCACCCACTTCTGTTGCATTTTCTTCGCGCAAAATTTTCAAAGTATCTTCTGCCGAGTCTCTAGTATGAATGATTAACGGCTTGCCAGTGTCTTTAGCCGCCCGAATGTGGGTGCGAAACCGATCTCGCTGCCAAGTCAGATCCCCAGTCAGTCGAAAATAATCTAATCCTGTTTCACCGATAGCAACAACCTTTGGATGATTGGCTAATCTGACCAGCGTCGCTACCGTGGGCTCTTCTCCTGATTCTGTGTCGGGGTGCACACCGACCCCTGCGTATAAATTAGGAAAGCGTTCAACCAAATTCAAAACACCAGAGAAGCGTTCAAGTGTGACACCTGCAATAAGTGCCCAGCCCACTTGATGGCTTTCCATAGCATCCAAATAAGCCAGTTCATTTCCATTGAAATCAGGAAAGTCGAGATGACAATGGGAGTCCACCAACCGTTCAGTTAGCGCGGGTAAGGATGGTGTTGGTTTGATAAAAGCTGTTGAGGTCATGTGATTAAATACTATCGATTCTATGCCGCAGGTTTTAGCGCTCTAAGATAATGAATAGCCAAAGATTCGAGGAAAAGCAAGGGATTCAAGGGATGTCTTGCATTGCGGCGAAACGTATTGATATCCCGCCAGGCTTTTAATAGCAAGTGCGGATCTGGGCTTTTGACATGGCTAGGCTGCGGCCACCCTACGTGATAGTGAACCTCCCCCGTTGCTTGCGCTAACGCTAGATCAAAAAGCCAGCACTGAATACCTTCAACGAGATCTTCCATCAGAAAAGGTTTGTCGTTTTTGCTTTTTAACAAGGCTTCCCAGCGTGAGGCCAGGACTAATGGATCAGTGATGCTGGATGCAAGGCTATCAACCAGCGCATCAATCGCCGCTAATTGGTCATTTTTCTTCCATTGCAGGACACGCATAGGCGCACCACCGGCACGAGCTAAATAACGCGCAGCTTTATCATCAAGACCTGCCTGGCTTAACCATTGCGTGGCTGTTGGATGATCAGGATGAGGAAAAAGAATCACTCGTGCGCGGCTGCGCAGCGTTGGGAGCAAGTTTTTTTGATTATTAGTTATTAATATAAAATATACACTTGCAGGTGGTTCTTCAAGTATTTTAAGAAGTGAATTTGCTGCGGCAATGGTCATAAGCTCCGCTTCGGATATCAATATGACTCGACGAGCACTGCGATGACTACCAACAAATACAAAGTCTTCCAATGCGCGAATTTGGTCAATACCGATGTTGCGAGATTTTGATTTTTTCGTTTTATCTGCTGTTTTTTCAACAGCAGCCTCCCCGGCGCTCGCTTCGGTCACGCTTTCGTCACTGACTGCCTCATCCAGTGTGATACGGCGAAAATCTGGATGGGTACCTGTGGCCATCCACCGGCAAGCAGCGCATTGGCCACAAGCGTGATTTTTGGTGGTTATCGCCTCGCAGAGTAGCGCCAAGGCAAGATTTTCCGCTAAGTCACGCTTACCGACACCACTTGGCCCTGCAAACAATAAAGCATGTGGCAGACGCTCAAATCCCTCGCGAATTAAAGGCGATATAACTTCATAATTTATTAATTTATCAAATTGTTGCAATTGATTTCTCAAGTAATTTATTTATTTTATCTGGAGTTTGTGTTGCATCGATTAACACGACGCGCTGTGGGTTTTCTTGTGCAATCCGGTGGTAGGCCGCACGAACACGTTCAAAAAACTCTGTTTGTTCCTGCTCAAAACGATCTGGTTGATGGGTTGCTTGAGCTAAGCGTGCTTGAGCTGTGTTGACGGGGACGTCAAAAATGAAAGTTAGATCCGCTTGCAAGCTATTTAGTGTCCAGGTGCACAAAGTTTCAATTTTTTCCCAAGCCAATCCTCTGCCGCCGCTTTGATATGCAAATGAGGCGTCCACAAATCGGTCGCAAATGACCCAAGCACCATTGGCTAGTGCTGGAGAAATGACTTTGTCGATGTGCTCACGACGAGCTGCGAACATCAGTAAAGCTTCAGTTTCTATGTGCATGGGCTCTGCAAGCAGCAAACTGCGTAATTTTTCGCCTAATGGTGTCCCGCCAGGCTCGCGTGTGGCAACCACTTCTTTGCCTTGCGCTCGCAAATGGGCAACTAGCCAGGCATGTTGCGTGCTTTTTCCTGCGCCATCAATACCTTCAAATGTAATAAACCGTCCTGCCATAGCGTGCTTTCTTTGATGTTTTTTTCATGTGGTTTTTAGCGATTGCCTTTTTGATACTGAGCAACAGCACGATTATGTTCTTCCAGAGAATGTGAAAAAATACTAGTCCCATCGCCTTTGGCGACAAAATAGAATTTATCACTGACTGCCGGTTTTGCCGCAGCGCTTAACGCTGCAAACCCTGGTGAGGAAATAGGTGTTGGTGGCAGACCTCGTCTTGTATAGGTGTTCCATGGTGTGTCGGTCTGCAAATCACTACGACGTAAATTACCATCAAACTTAGTGCCTAGACCATAAATTACCGAAGGATCGGTTTGCAGCGGCATTTTTAGACGAAGGCGGTTGATAAATACGGATGCGATCAACGGCCTATCATTGGCTTGACCCGTTTCTTTTTCGATAATCGAAGCCAGAATCAATAGCTCATAAGGCGACTGGAGCGGCAAATCAGCCTGCCGTTGAGCCCAAATCAAGGCAGTTTGGCGCTGCATGGCAAGGTAAGCGCGGGTGAGCAGATGAAAATCGCTACTACCTTTGTCAAACAAATAGGTATCAGGAAAAACCAGCCCTTCTAGCGAGATAAGTGTTAGCGGGTTGATGGCCAGCGCTTCTTCTGTCGGTTGGCGTGGCAGTTGGGCTAATTTTGCGATTATTTCAGCATCCGTTAACGTTGCGGTGTCATGTCGTAAATCAGGGTGTGCATTCAGTGCTGCACGAAAAGCACTAAAGCTGTGACCTTCTATTAAAGTAATTTGCGCTTGGCTAACTTCACCACGGGTCAGTCTGTTCAAGAGCTGCCAGGCGGTTATTTCTCCTGATATTTCATAGCTGCCGGCTTTGATATTGGCTGTACGACCCGTGAGTCGGCCGAGTAACTCAAGCTGCCAAGCAGGTAAGCGAATACCTGACTTTTCAATACGTTGCGATATAACTCGCAAGCTTTCACCCGGCGGGATAGAGAATGCAACAGTTTCATTCGTCTGCAACAAAGGTTGTGTGACTAACCAGAGAAAGCCAGTAGCCAGTGAGCCAAATGCAATGCTAAACAGCACTGCAAAGCGCAGGAATGACTGCATGAAGCTATTTGACTGGGCTTTCTTAGATCGCATGATTTATGGCTGACTCGATTTATTTCAGTTTTGGGGAATATAAGGGGTTAGGCGTCAAACGGATGGCAAATGGTCAAGCTGAGTTTGAATATTGCTTGATCAGTCGATGAAAACTGCAAAACTTGCGGCTGGGGCGCGATAATACACGCTCTTAAATCATGCTTATGGTGTGACCTCATGACTCAAAATTGGACTCAATTCCTTGCTCAACAAGGTTTGGAAACAATAACAACAGCGCAGATACAGGCTCAACTACAAATTGCAAAAACCAGCGCAATAGTTACGCCATTGACCGATCTGGGGCTGATTCGTGCCAGTGGCGAAGATGCCGCAAGTTTCTTGCATAACTTGGTGACTAACGATGTCGTAGGACTCGATAATGCAGCGGCGTGCACGGCCGGATTTTGTACAGCAAAAGGTCGTCTGTTAAGCATTTTCCTTATCTGGCGCGAAGGCAATGATTACCTGCTGATGTTGCCACGCGAGATTTTGCCGCCTTTGCTTAAAAAACTGTCCATGTACGTTCTGCGCGCCAAGGTCAAGCTCAGCGACGCAACAGAGGAGCGCATTTTGCTGGGCATTTCTAACTTGGCCACCGGCTCATTAACACGTCCAGCAGGCAGCACCCTCGGGGTGCCGAATTTTATCGACACCACCCTGCCCGCTCATGCCGTGGCTGCAACGGAAGGTGGACAGATCATCCGCCTGGATGATACGCGCTGGTTGATGTCCCTGGAACCTGTCGCAGCCATCAAACGCTGGCCGGAATTCACCGCAAGCGCGAGCGTCACAGGCTTGGATGCCTGGCATTGGCTGGAAATCCTTGCAGGCCAGCCGCGTGTCGTTGCGGCCACGCAAGAAACTTTCGTGCCGCAAATGCTCAATATGGAGCTGCCCGCCGTTGCTGGCGTAAGTTTTAGCAAAGGCTGCTATCCTGGTCAGGAAATTGTTGCCCGCACGCATTATCTGGGCAAGGTCAAACGGCGTACTTACCGCGCACAGTTAAGCCAATTCGCGGCGCCCGGCACACAGGTTTTCGCGCCTGAAACAGGCGATCAACCCTGTGGTGTCCTAGTGAGTATTGCGCCTGCACCGCAAGGTGGGTTTGAAGGTTTAGTCAGCATCCAAAGCACCGTCGTTGCCGCTGGCGAGGTGCATTTAGGCGCGCCGGACGGTGAGCAACTTGGCTTTTTGCCCCTGCCCTACCCGGTTGAATGACACTTTTTATTAACGCAACACTTAAAGGCGTCTGCCGATGTGCCTGATTCTGCTTGCCTGGCAGGTTCATCCTGAATATCCGTTCATCGTTGCCGCCAATCGCGACGAATTTTTTGTTCGTCCAACAAAAGAAGCCGATTTCTGGCCAGAAGCACCGCAAGTGCTCGCCGGGCGTGACTTGCAAGGTGGTGGTACTTGGATGGGTGTCACACGCAATGCCCATTTTGCAGCGCTGACCAACTACCGTAACCCAGCGCAAAACCAACCATTGCCTTCGCGTGGCGCCTTGGTGTCTGACTTTTTGACCGGGAACGAACCGCCAGAAAACTATCTGATGCGTCTTGCAGCGAGCGGCATTCACTATAACGGTTACAACCTGCTGCTAGGCGATGGTCAGTCGCTATGGTGGGCATCCAACGTCAGTGGTGAGCAAAAGCAGCTCGCCCCTGGCATTTATGGCATATCGAATGCCTTGCTTGATACCTTATGGCCAAAAGTCGGCGCTGGCAAGACGGCGTTAATGCAGGCGCTAAACGATTTACCCAGTGATCAAGCTTTATTTGAACTGCTGCAAAACGATAATATTCACCCCGCTGAAAACCTCCCAAAAACTGGTGTTACGCCAGCATGGGAGTCCCTGCTCTCTGCCGCCTTTGTCAAATCGCCCGCTTATGGCACGCGCAGTTCGACGGTGCTTTACCAACGCTGCGACGGCTGGGTGACGTTTGATGAGCAAACGTGGTTTCCACACGCAGAGCGCGGTAATCGGGTGCGGCACCGCTGGCTGGCTGAAAATCTTTTAACGACCTTTTAAACCAAACTTTTCAGAAGCTATCGCCATTGCATGGCTAGGGTAAAACGAATAGCTACAACAAAGCCACTGCTGACTTAATCTGCACCCATTCGTTTACCTATTCGTTTACCTATTCGTTTCCCCATTCGTTTTTCTCCAGTGTAGTAAATAGCCCTGTAACAGAACGACGGGCAAGTCGGCCAAAGACCGCCCCGCCCTCTTTCGGCTGCTGGAGCGATGGTGTTTTATCTGTCATTTCCTTGTGCGTGTTCGGGCGCAGAAAATAGTAAGAATTGACACACGAAGACTAGAGAGATTGCATATAGATGATTTCACTCGGTAAATAGCGGTTAACGAAGTAACAAAGGGAATCTGAGTCCCCGATGTTGCGTAAAACGCTTTTTCCCCGGCAATGGTGGCGTTATCGGCGCATCAGCCGATGCGGAATACCCGCTTCCATGAACGTAGGCCCTTCAGCAACAAACCCCAGTTTTTCATAAAAGCCGAGTGCTTGAACCTGCGCGTGCAGCAGTAAAGGATGCAGCTGCTTTTTCGCCGCTTCTTCAATTAAGCGCTCCATCAACGCACGCCCCACATCTTTGCCACGCCAGTTGGGCAACACCGCTAAACGCCCGATATGCCCATCGGGCAGTAGTCGTCCCGTACCGATCACCACATCCTGGCTATCACGAGCGACCACATGTAAGCTCACTGCATCGAATTCATCCCATTCCAGCGCCAAGGGTACGCCCTGCTCGGCAACAAAAACGGCTTCGCGTACGGGCTTGGCAACTGCCCCCAGTTCATCCCAAGTGCCACTGGTTAGGCCAAATTCGACGATATCAACCGGTGTGTAAACCGGCGTTTGATCAAATAATTCAATGATGTCGTTGCTGCGCATGCGCACGCAGCCAATCGACCCCGGCGTGCCCATGGGTACAGTGTCGGGCGAGCCATGAATGTAAACATAACGTCGCATGGTATCAACATTGCCCAAGCGGTTTTTGCCGACTTCTGTGCCGGAAAGCCACAGGATGCGGGTCAAAATCCAATCGCGATTGGGAAATTGTGCGGACAGCTCGGGCGACCAGATTTCACCTGTCGGCCGACGGCGCTTGAATACGGTATTCACCGCGCATCTCGCCGTATTGCCAGCGCCAGTGCTTTGCATCCCTCCGGGAATTTTTGCGCGAATGATGTGTCGCCCGCGCGGCGTGCAATAACTGCCATTCTGCTCGCCCGCACCGTTCTTTGC
>DIUK01000117.1 GCA_002422995.1 Rhodocyclaceae bacterium UBA6160 | reverse complement strand
AGCCCAACAAGGTCTTTCTTCACACTGACCGCCGCTTGTTACCAAAGGATTCGCGTGTTTGGGCTTCGTGGAATTATCTTTCAGGGACGACTGCTACGACGCAGGATGCCTTGCGGCGTGTCAGCGTCTCCTATCTGCTCAATCGACTCCAGCCCTTGCCAGTAACAACGCCTGTCATCCTGTCTCTCAACCCACCCAAGGCACCCGATTCACAGCATGTTCTGGGTGAATACGACTACGCGCACCCAATATTCAACAATGCGGCAATTCACGCCCAGTCACAATTAGCAGCGTTGCAGGGGAAAAATCACCGCTGGTATTGCGGCGCCTGGACAGGGTATGGCTTCCATGAAGATGGACTGAATTCCGCCATTACCGTCGCCAGCAAGCTCGGGTGCCCGCCACCTTGGCTATTCGACAAGGCCTCCTGAAATGGCCCAAAACACGCGAGCACAAACTCTCAATAAATCCGTGTTGAAGCAATCTTTGCTATGGCAAGGGGAAGTCTGGCACGCGCGAAACCCTTATCAAGCGCATCAATTGTCTGATAAAGATGCGCCTGGCACCTCGTCTTGCCCACAGGATAAAAACACCACTGATGGCAAACAGTCGACCACGCTGATTCACCATCAATTCACCTACCCCTTGTTTTTTCTCACTCTTCCGCTGAGCAACCTGCACGCAGCCACTAATCCGATGCTAGGCCTGGATAAATTGCGTTTATGCATGCTCTGTGCCAAGGACCATGGTGATCGAGAGGGCAATGCATGGTTACCGTGGATAAGACAGCTTTTACGTGAAGAAAACATAGCCAGCGCCAATGGCGAGGTTGTGATGCAAACTTTTCCTCGGGTATTTGGGTTTGTGTTCAATCCGGTGAGCTTCTGGTTTTGCCACGATCAGGACCACCGTCTGCGGGCCGTTTTATGCGAAATCAATAATACATTCGGGGATCGCCATAATTATCTGGTCGCTCATCCGGATGAACGTCCGATTGAGCCGGGTGAAGAACTGACTGCGCGCAAAGTCTTTCATGTTTCACCGTTTTTCCCGGTTGCAGGTGAATACCGCTTTCGCTTCGACCTCTCCGAGGAGCGGCATCTTGTTGCCATTGACTACTGGATCAATGGCCAGTGTGCATTGCAAACGCATATTGTTGGCAAACCCAGCAAGCTCACCGCTTTTTCTCTTGCCCGGGCAGTCTTGCGACAACCCTTGCTCGGCTTTTCGGTTACGTGGCGCATTCACTGGCAAGCCTTGCTTTTATGGATTAAACACGCGCCGTTTCATTCACGCCCGAAACCGCCTTCACAAACAACCAGCCGCTAAAACGTTTTCTTAAACCATTGAGTGCACGAATAGTCATGAACCTGCTAACCACCCCTTCGCAGACATCCTCACGCACTGCCTTGCCACCGCCCGCACGCATTGTGATTAGTCTGCTTGAAAAAATTGAAGGCGGCGCGATTCGCCTTGTTCTGCCAGATAAATCGACATTTCTCGTCGGACAAGGTATGGAGCTGGTTACCCTGCAAATTAACAATTTAGCGATGTTCTCGGCATGTCTTGCAAAAGGCGATATCGGCTTTGCCGAAAGCTGGCTTGCCCATGATTGGGAATGTGAAGACTTAGCGACTTTACTGACCTTGCTGGCGAAAAATCGCCAGCCGCTTGCCCGCGCTGTTCATGGGAAATGGCTGCCGGTCTTATGGTATCGACTCAAGCACTTGATGCACAACAATACCAAGAAAGGTTCAAAACGTAACATCCTCGCGCATTATGATTTAGGTAATGCGTTTTATGCACAATGGCTCGATCCCTCGATGACCTATTCCGCAGCCTTGCTTGACCCGACCACATCCACTGATATTGCTGACGACGCACTGGAAAATGCTCAACGGAAAAAATATCGGCGCATCCTGGAGTCGCTGGCCCCCAAGGCGGGCGACAAACTTCTCGAAGTTGGTTGTGGCTGGGGCGGTTTTGCCGAAATGGCCACACTTGAATACGGCTGCATCGTACATGGCATCACACTTTCTCCATCGCAGTTAAGCTGGGCTACGGAGCGCGCGCGAAAGAATGGATTCTCGGCGCAGGCCAGTTTCGCCCTGACAGACTATCGGGATATTCGTGGACAATACGACCATATTGTCTCGATTGAAATGTTCGAAGCGGTTGGTGAAAGATTCTGGCCGGCTTATTTCACCCGCCTGAAACTCGCTCTAAAGCCAACGGGGAAGATCGCGCTACAAACGATCACCATCGACAACGCACGGTTTGACACTTATCGTCGCGGCACGGACTTCATTCAACAATATATCTTCCCCGGCGGCATGCTGCCTTCTCCCGAAGCCTTCGAGCGCCGTGTTGCCAGCGCCGACTTTTTCATTCACGACGCCTATGCCTTTGGCCTTGGCTATGCAGAAACCCTGGCGCACTGGCGCAGACGATTCCTTGCGGCATGGCCAAACATCAAAACCTTGGGATTTGATGAGCGCTTCCGTCGCTTGTGGCTGTTTTATCTTGCCTACTGCGAAGCCGGCTTTCGCAGTCAAGCGACGGATGTTTATCAATACGTGCTGACCCACAAGTAGTCCTGCGCGCATGAATCCAAAAAACCAGATCAAGGTTCATCGGCGTTTGATGCATCAGACGTTGTCTATCGTTCGACTCGCATTTACCTGTTTATGCTTTGGTATTTTCTCTCTCGCACAGAACCTGTCTTTTGCGGCCACAGAAACCAAAGATTTTGAAAAAAGCACAAACAACAGCGGACAAAACAACTTGCCAACACCGCAAGAAATTCGGCAAGACTGGAAACCGCTAGGCCAAGGGGAAATGCGCTGGCTGGGGTTGCGGCTCTATCATGCCAGCCTATGGACACCGACTGGCACATGGGCGCCAAATCAACCCTTCGCGCTTGAGCTTCGCTATGCTCGTGACATAGCTGCACACCGTCTGGTGGATGCCAGTCTGGATGAAATCAAACGTCTCCATGTCAATGCGCTTGACGAGGCACTACAACAACGCTGGTCAAAGCACCTGCAGTTGATTTTTCCTGATGTGAAAGCAGGTGACGTCATCATAGGCATATCACTGCCGGATCAAGGAGCAGCTTTTTTTCACCAGAACCGCTTAATTGGTCAAATCAACGAGCCAGAGTTTGCTGAAAAATTCTTCGCTATCTGGCTTAGCCCCGAAACACGTGAACCCCGGTTACGACGTCAGTTATTGAGATTGAATTGAACCGATGCCATGAGCCCACCGCCGATTTTTAATGCACCCGACCCGACGCTCACCGTCAGATCACTTCTGGCTTACGGGGCGCTGGGTTTTCCGCTCGCGTTTGCCGCTTTGCCGTTGTATGTGCATGTACCAAACCTATATGCTGCCTCGGGCGTTCTTTCTCTGGCTACCTTAGGGGCCATACTTTGGATAAGCCGCCTGGCCGATGCAGTGATTGATCCATGGCTTGGCCATCTGAGCGATCGACTGAGCCAACCCCGTTTGCTCGTCGCGATCGCAATGACATTGCTCAGCCTTGGTTTATGGTGTTTGCTCAATCCGCCAAACAAGCTTTCTCAAAGCAGCATGCTTCTGACGCTCTGGCTTACAGCAAGCTTGTTAATCACCTATTTCGGATTCAGTCTGGCCACAATCAATTATCAGGCGTGGGGCGCCTCACTTGGCAAAAATGCTGCTGATCGACTGCGGGTCACCTCCATGCGTGAAATCCTCGGTTTGGCAGGTGTTATCACTGCGGCCATGCTGCCAAGCTTGTTAGTCACAAGCAAGTTGGTTGATGAAAACGCAGAAGCGCTTAGCTTGATAGGATGGTCATTCATCCTGATTGCCCTGCTCTGTGCAATGACGACAATCCGAGCGGCGCCACCACCACAGTTGTCGTCTGCCGATAGCCGATTGACAGGCATGGCTGCTACACGCTGCCACGTCTGGCAGGATAAAACCTTTATACAACTGCTGTCCGTACTTTTACTCAGTGGAATGGCAGCGGCGATTCCGGCTACGCTGGTCCTGTTTTACATTGCCGATCTATTGCAGCTACCCCAATGGCAAGGCGTATTTCTTGCGCTTTATTTTTTAACGGCTGGCATAAGTTTGCCTGTATGGAATTGGCTCGCTGGCCGATATGACAAAACCACCGCCTGGGCTTTGAGCATGGGGTTGGCCATTTTTAGTTTTGTCTGGGCTTTTTTTCTGTATCCCGGTGCTGCATTGCCCTTCGCGCTGATCTGCTTTTTCTCTGGTGCGGCTTTTGGCGCGGAACTTGCCATTCCGCCCGCATTACTGGCCGACCATCTCAGAAGAAAAAGCGGAAACTCAACGTACCTGGCTGGCGTCGGGGCTTATTTTGGCTTATGGCAATTCGTCAACAAGCTGACCCTGGCTATGGCCGCCGGTTTATCACTGCCGCTGATTGCATACCTTGGCTATCAAGTCGGCGCTGGTGACACGGCGGCTGGAGCGAAAACCTTAAGCGACACGCTCTCAACGAATGCACCTCAGACTACTTCGACAGGACTTACCACGCTGGCGGCTGTTTATGCTTTGTTGCCTGCCGCCATTAAATTACTTGCCCTGCTTTGGCTGTGGCGACACAAAACCAACTTTGAAGGAGCACCCCATGAAAACTCTTGATATGACAACGTCAAAAAATACACTGCCGACTATCAGGCGGTGGTTTCACTGGCTTTCGGCTTCATGTCTCCCATTCATTCTCGGCAGCTGTGCCAGTGTGAATGTCGCGCAATATCAGCATGATCAACCAGCCTTGGCAATGAATCAATTTTTTTCTGGGACAATCGATGGCTGGGGCATGTTTCAGGACAGATCGGGCAAAGTCATCAAGCGCTTTCATGTTGTCATTGAGGCAAGCTGGCAAGACAAAACAGGCACGCTGGATGAAAAATTCACCTGGTCTGACAACAACCCGGATAATCCGCCACGCCGCGTGTGGACTTTGCACGATCTTGGCAATGGCAAAATCACAGGCACTGCCGGTGATGTCATCGGCCAAGCACAGGGAGATGTCGCGGGCAACAGCCTGCATTGGCGCTATGTGCTTGCCCTGCAAGTTGATGGCAAAGTAATCCATGTCGATTTCGATGACTGGATGTATCTCGTTGATAAGGACACCTTGCTCAATCGCTCGGTCATGAGCAAATACGGCTTGCGGCTGGGAGAGGTGACCTTAACCCTACGGCGGCGTGCGCCATGAACCTCAAAAAGCGACACCAGCACAAAAACCAGCCAATACTCGAATGGCATGGCAAGCATGTGTGGTTAATTGGCGCCTCTACTGGCATCGGCGCGGCACTTGCTCAGCAGTTACTTGCACGGGGTGCAAAACTGATCCTGTCCTCACGCCATATCGACCAACTTGCGACACTTGCCGAGCAGTACCCGCAACAAGCCTGGCTTTTACCTCTGGACATCACCGACATCGCAGCTTTTGAGCAAGCAAACCAGCAGGTACGCGCCACGTTTCCAGCGATCGATGTGGTTATCTTCATGGCAGGGGCTTATACAGCCATGCGTGCATGGGAGCTCGATTACGCAGGATTGGACAAACTGATGGACGTCAACTTGCGCGCGCCCATGCAAGCATCGGCCAGATTAATTCCCAGCCTGTTGCAGCAAGGGTCTGGCACTCTGGTCTTTGTTGCCAGCGTGGCAGGCTACCGTGGCTTACCCAAGGCAGCCGGATACGGCCCAACCAAAGCCGCTTTGATCAACTTTGCAGAAGCACTGTATCTCGATCTGGTACCGCGCGGGCTGTCGGTTTACGTTGTAAATCCGGGCTTTGTCGCCACGCCAATGACGGCAAAGAATGACTTTGACATGCCCGCCCTGATCACCCCTGAGGCGGCGGCGCAAGCGATATTTAAAGGCCTGGGCAAAAGCCATTTTGAAATTCATTTTCCCCGCCGTTTCACCTGCTGGCTTAAGATTCTCCGCATATTGCCTTACAGGCTGTACTTCTGGTTGATCCTGCGTTTTGTCAAAGCCTGATATACCGATCATGTCTACAACGCCATCACCCGCCACGCTTGCACTGCTTATTCAGTGGTTTGAAAATTTGAGCCCTGAAACCCTTGATCAAGCAAATTCCTTGTACGCCGCCAAGGCGCGCTTCAAAGACCCGTTCAATGATGTCGAAGGAATTGCCGCTATTCGAAACATTTTTCACCATATGTTCCACCAAGTCGATGAACCGCGCTTTCATGTCACCGGACACTTCCTGAACGAGCAGAGCGCCATGGTGCTATGGACCTTCCACTTTACCCCGCGCCGACCATTGCCCAGACGGCCATTAAGCATCGAGGGAACGACACACTTTCTGTTTGATACTGATGGCAAGGTCATTGTCCACCGCGACTACTGGGATACTGCTGGGGAGCTCTATGCAAAACTTCCCTTGATTGGCCCTTTGGTCAAACGCCTGCTGCGACGGGCACAGGCCTGATACTTACAAAACAGCCAGCAAAGCCTGGCCGCATTATCTGGCCACATCACCCACGCTTACAGCAAGGGTTAAAATGGGATCGGTATTCTTAATCGGCTCGGCTCATTTGAGACCCATCCGTTGAATGGTTTAGCTGACACTCAGCTCTTTGCAACACCTTTGAATTAGCTCCATGGCCCACCCAAAAAACAACACGCTGGAAATTATTTCTCGTCTTCCCAAAGAAAAGGCCTACCCGACTCCATTATTGTTTATTCATGGCGCATTTACTGCTGCCTGGTGTTGGGATGAGCACTTTCTGCCATTTTTTGCCCAGGCAGGTTACGCTGCGCACGCCTTGAGTTTATCCGGCCACGGCGCATCGCCCGGCCGTGAGCGGCTGGATACTTTTTCAATTGATAATTATGTAGACGATATTTCACGCGTAGTCGCCACACTGCCTGCGCCGCCTGTATTGATCGGACACTCAATGGGCGGCTTTGTGGTGCAAAAATATCTGGAAAAACACACTGCACCGGCAGCGGTATTGATGTGTTCCGTGCCACCGCAAGGTTTACTTGCATCCGCCATTGGCATGATGTTTTCCAAACCTGCATTGATGAAAGACTTGAATGGCATGCTGACCGGTGGCAAGGTTGCTTTGGAATCCTTGCGTGATGGCTTGTTTGCTCAGCCAGTCAGCCTTGATTTACTACAAAAGTTTGCCAAAAATGCGCAGCCTGAATCACACCGCGCCTTGTGGGATATGTCACTTTTTTGCCTGCCCCGTCCACAACTGGTCAGTCGCACGCCGTTGCTGGTGCAGGGTGCAGAACTGGACCACTTGATTGCCGCTTCATTAGTCGAAATGACTGCTCGCACCTACGGCACAGAAAGTCACATTTTTTCTGGCATGGGGCACGGTCTCATGCTTGAGCGCGATTGGATCAAACCTGCACAAAACCTACTTGACTGGATCAATACTCAATTGCCGGAGGAGAAAATTCGCCATGATTATCACCTTTAAGTCACCCGCTGCGGGTGACGTCATCATGTTTGGCGATGTCGCTCAGCGCTTGCTGCACATCATGGGTAAAGACCCCAGCGAAAAAGGCATTATTACAGTGGAACAGTTACCGTCGGCCATCACCCAATTAAAAGCAGCGATTGCCGAAGATAAAGCGCAACTCGCTACGAGCAACAACACCAAGGCCGATGCAGATCAGCCTGATACTTCTGAGCATGAATCAAGCAATACCAAGGGAAGCCCGATGATCAGCTTGTATCAGCGCGCAACGCCTTTGCTTGAGCTCCTCACCTGGGCAATGAAAAAAAACAAACCGGTGGTATGGGGTAACTAGTTCAACCTAATCACCCTCGCTCAAGCTCGCTCCGCGCATCCACACTCATGCACACGTTATTCATTGGCCTTGTTCTAAACCCGCTTGAACACCTGCGCTAGGTAGTCGCCACTCGCGATTGGGGCACGCGGCCAAGCACAAAAAAACCAAACAGTGCAGCAACGATCAGCATGCTGGCGGAATAAATCGCCGAAGGCAAGGCCAGCCCAGGATTATTCAATACCTTCATACCGATGTACATTGCCAATGCTGCGTTGTGGATACCAATCTCAAAGCTGATTGCTGTCGCCATCGGTTTATCCAGCCCAACCATCCGACTGACATAAAACCCTGCAAGCAAGCTGATAATATTGAAAACCAATACTGCTGGGCCAAGGTGCGTGAAGTATTGCTGCAAGGCGCTCCACTCACGCATAAGAGTTAACCCCATCAATGTAAGTAATAGAACAGCACTAAAGACTTTCATCGGCTTATCCATGACAGCTGCAAACCTGGGAGCTTTGACTCGTGCGAACATGCCAATGGAAACAGGGATCAAAATCAAAACGATCACCTCTACCACCTTGCTCATTTGTAGCGGAACAACTTGACCTGTCTTGGCAAAAAACTCAATCGCCAAATTGGCAATTAACGGCAAGGTAATAATCGAGAGGACGGTATTGATGGCGGTAAGAGAAATATTCATCGCCAGGTTGCCACCAAATAAATGGCTATAAAGATTAGCTGAAATGCCCCCAGGAGATGCTGCCAAAAGCATGAGGCCCACGGCATAAATTGGTGTAAGGTTGAAAAAAACAATTAGCAAGTAACACACCAAGGGCAAAATAAAGATCTGCAAAGCAAGTGCCAAAACAACTGCCTTCGGATGCGATTTGAGACGAACAAAATCAGCCACTGTTAACGACAAACCTAAGCCAAACATCATTAAACCGAGGCAAAGCATCATGAGCGTCGGCACAAGTGCCAACAGATTTTGTGTTGCCATTGATTCACTCCTCACATATTATTTTATGGTTTCTGCCGCGCAGTTATTACTGTCGCCAGCGCATTCTAAGCTGAGCTTTGGTTGATCTGAAAAATTTAAGTAAACAAAAAACCTCGCTTGCCTAAAATAGCAAACGAGGTTTTTTGAGTAACACCACCTTATAAGTTTGGCGCTAACCAGCGTTCTGCGTCTTTCAAGGGCATACCGCTGCGTTGCGCCCAATCCTGCAACTGGTCACGGCCGATTTTGCTCACAGCAAAATACCTGGCTTGCGGGTGCGCCAGGTAAAACCCGGCGACGGAAGCCGCGGGCGTCATGGCGAAATTTTCGGTGAGTTCCATATCCGCATTCGCCTTGGCGTTAAGCAACTGGAACAACGCGGCTTTGGCGGTGTGGTCGGGGCAAGCGGGATAACCGGGCGCGGGGCGTATGCCCTGGTATTTCTCGGCGATCAAGTCGTCCGCCGGCAAGGTTTCATCGGCCGCGTAGCCCCAGTATTTTTTGCGGACTTCTGCATGCAGCCATTCGGCGGCGGCTTCGGCCAGACGGTCGGCCAGGGATTTCAGCATGATGCTGCGGTAATCGTCGTGCTGCGCTTCGAACTCGGCGAGCTTTTTCTCGATGCCGATGCCTGCGCTGACGGCAAATGCGCCAGCATAATCGGGTGTAGACACATTCGTCGCCGTCCCGCCATCGCCGACTTTTTGAGAAATCTTGGGCGCAACAAAATCCGCCAGACACTGATGCGGCTTGCCCGCTGGCCGCTCCTGCTGCTGGCGCAAACCGTACCAGGTCATCAAAGGCATGCTGCGCGATTCATCATTAAAGAACACGATATCGTCGCCCACCGAATTGGCCGGAAACAAACCGAACACCGCGTTCGCGCTGATCCATTTTTCCGCAAGCAGTTGTTGCAGCATGGCTTGTGCGTCGCGATAGACATTGCGTGCCGCCTCACCCACGATGGCATCGTCCAGAATCTGCGGAAAGGCGCCCGCCAGGTCCCAGGTCTGGAAAAACGGGCCCCANNGGCACGCCCTTTTTCGCCGCATGTTGGGTGCGCACTTTCTCGTAATCCGCCGCCACTTCATTGACAAAATCCTGACGCATATCAATCGACAGCAACTGCGTGACCACGCCCACCGCGCGCGAGGCGTCCGGCACATACACCACAGGACCGGCGTAATTCGGCGCAATCTTGATCGCCGTGTGTGCGCGGCTCGTCGTCGCACCGCCGATCAGCAAAGGCAAAGCACCCGCGCCACCGCCATTGCCATCCTTGCCACCGTCGTCACCCCAGCCCAAGCGCTGCATTTCGCTGGCGATATTGGCCATTTCCTCCAGCGACGGCGTGATCAAACCAGAAAGCCCGATCGCCTGCGCGCCGTGCTCCTTGGCGGCGTGCAAAATTTTATCCACCGGCACCATCACGCCGAGATCGACCACGTCGTAGCCATTGCACCCCAGCACCACGCCGACGATATTCTTGCCGATGTCATGCACGTCGCCCTTCACGGTAGCCATGATGATCTTGCCCTTGCTGGNNGTGGAACCCGTGCGCAGTTTTTCCGCTTCGATATAGGGCAGCAAGTGCGCCACGGCGAGTTTCATCACACGCGCGGATTTGACCACCTGCGGCAAGAACATCTTGCCCGCGCCGAACAAATCGCCCACCACATTCATACCGGCCATCAGCGGCCCCTCGATCACGGCGAGTGGCGGTTTGCCTTCGCCCATCAGCGTGGCGCGGCACTCTTCGGTGTCGGCCACCACAAACTCGGTGATGCCCCGGACCATGGCGTGCTCCAGCCGCTTGTCCACCGGCGCCTCGCGCCAGGATAAATCAACCACTTGCTCCCTGGCCTGGCCTTTGACGCTGCTGGCAAACTCCACCAGCGCTTCGCCCGCGCCGGG
>DIUK01000105.1 GCA_002422995.1 Rhodocyclaceae bacterium UBA6160 | reverse complement strand
GTTTTTTACACACAACCGCGAAATGAAAAGAAAAAGGTAAAGGGCAAATGGCGGGTCGGAAATCAACCCCTAACGTCATCAAACTGGTGAAGGGAAATCCGGGCAAACGTGCGATAAATAAAGCCGAGCCAAAACCCTCGAAACGCAAACCCACCGCGCCTGTCTGGCTTTCGGAAAAAGCAAAGGCGGCATGGCCGGTTATTGAAAAACTGCTGAGCGACATGAACGTGCTCACCATCTCCGATGGCATAGCGCTGGAAACTTTGTGCGAAGCGTATGCGGATTTGCGCAGCGCCCGCGAGTCACTTTCAAAGCCAATCACGATTCAAGGCGAGGGCGGAAAATCGCTGCAACTCGCAGCAGCTGGAGAGCTTACTTATATCACCTTCGGCAAAGGCGGGCCGATGGTTAGGAACAGGCCAGAGCTTGCGCTGATTGCAGATGCCGAGCGTCGGCTAAAAGCGTCGCTCTCAGATTTCGGCCTCACGCCAGCATCGCGCTCAAAAATTCAGGTGCTTGATGATGAGGAAAAAGACAGCCAAGAAGAAGATTTCTTTAACGGACGTTGAGCTATATGCGCGGAGCGTTTTAGAAGGAAAAATCGTGGCCGGTCCTCATGTGAGGAACGCTTGCCAGCGTCACTTGAACGATCTGAAAGACGGAAAAAAACGAGGGATTTATTGGGATGATGCGGCAGCAAATCGCGCCATTGCATTCTTCCCAAAAGTGCTGCGGCTAAATGGCGGCCAATTTGAAGGCCAGCCATTTGAACTGACACTGTGGCAAAAATTTATTGTCGGCTCTATCTTCGGGTGGAAGCGCGCCAACGGTTTCCGCCGTTTCAAAATGGCCTTTATCGAAACGGGTAAAGGCTCTGGTAAATCGCCGCTTGCGGCAGGCATCGGCCTGCTGATGATGATGGCAGACAATGAGCCGGGCGCGGAAGTATATTCCGCTGCTGTTGACAAAGAGCAGGCGCGGGTTTTATTCCGCGACGCGATTTCAATGGCAAAGCAGTCGCCTGCTATAGCTGGCCGCGTTGTTTTCTCTGGCGGCGAAGGCCGCGAGTGGAACATCGCGTATCTGAATAAAGGCTCTTTCTTTAGGCCGATATCTTCGGAATCCAGCGGGCGCGGCAAGTCGGGCTTTCGCCCGCATTGCTCTTTGCTCGATGAGCTTCATGAGCATCCAACGGATGCCATGGTGGAGTTTCTGGCCAAAGGCATGAAGGGCAGGCGGCAAGCGCTAACCTTTATGATTACCAATTCTGGCAGTGACCGCAATTCGGTATGCTGGGATTATCATGAATACGGCACCAAAGTTTGCGCTGGCGAACTGGCTGCTGACGATTTCTTCGCATATATTTGCGCGCTGGATGAAGGCGACGACCCGCTAAAAGATGAAAGCTGCTGGCCGAAAGCAAACCCAAATCTGGGCATAACTTTCCAGCATGAATATCTGCGCAGCGAGGTAAAAAAAGCTCTGGGGATGCCCAGCAAGCGCAACCTCACGCTGCGGTTAAATTTCTGCGTCTGGACGGATTCAGAGGCGGCGTGGATGGGCCGTGAAGCATGGCAATCATGTGAGCGCGAACTGGACTTCTCCGAGCTTTTAGATGTGCCTTGTTTTGCGGCGCTCGACTTGTCGGCAAAGCGGGATCTAACCGCGTGTGCGCGGGTATGGAAAATAGGCGAAAAATACAAAGCGCTGGTGGACTTTTGGACACCGGAAGAAACGCTGTCAGTGCGCGCCGATAAGGACAGGGTTCCTTACCTATTATGGCGCGATCAGGAGTTTTTGCAAACGACTCCGGGAGTTACCGTAAACTACGGCCATATAGCGCCATGGCTTGCGGAAATGAACGGGTTTCATGGCTTCCATTCGATAGCTTATGACCGCTGGCGCATCGACTTGCTTAAGCAGGAAATGGACGATATCGGCCTGTCCTTGCCACTGGCAGAATTCGGGCAAGGCTTCAAAGACATGGGGCCAGCCATCGAAGCACTGGAAGATGTGATTTTGAGCGGTGCGCTTGAGGTCCAAATAAACCCTGTATTGCGCTGGAATGTTTCATCAGCCGTTCTGCAAGAGGACCCGGCACGCAACCGCAAATTTGCGAAGCATAAAGCCACCGGGCGCATCGACGGTATTGTTGCGCTGGCAATGGCCATAGGCATTGCCAAGCTTAACAAGGGTGAAAAGGTAGAGCCGAAAGTGATTCTGTTATGAGTTTATATTCCCGGCTATTTGGCGATAGCACGCCAGCAGATTCTAGCGACAGCAGACCAAACCATATTCCACTTTTGACCACGCCGCAGGCTGCGGATATCGCGCAGACTTCAAATCACAGCGAGTGGCAAGAAATTTTCCAAGTGGGTATGGCGGGCGCGGGCGTGCCGGTGAATGAAAAAACAGCGATGCGCATATCTTCTGTTTATGCCTGCGTGGGATTGATTTCTGGCTCTGTCGTAAGTATGCCGTTGCATATCTATGAGCGCCATGATGACGATGTGCCAATGCGCATTAAGCATGATATTTGGTGGCTTCTAAATGAGCAGCCAAATCCTTGCTATTCGGCTGCAGTTTTTTGGGAATTCTTTATTTCATCCCTGCTATTGCATGGCGATGGCTTCGCAAAAATCATACGCAAAAGCCGCCTGTCGCCCCTTATCAGCGGATTTGAAGCTCTCCACCCTTTGGCGGTGACGGTTAAAAAGCTGAATGACCGGCTGATATATACGATCTACCGTGAAAACGGCGTCATTGAAGTGCTCGACCAAGACGATATGCTCCATGTGCCCAACCTTGGGTTTGATGGCCTGCGCGGCATGAGCACGCTTAAAAACGCCCTGCATACACCCGCAGGTATTGCCATCGCCGCAGACCAGTATAGCGCCGAGTTTTTCAAGAACGGTTCTCGCCCGGATTTCATTATAACCTCCAAAGGGAATGTGACGCCGGAGCAAGCGGAAGGGCTGCGCCGGGATTTTGCAAAGCGCCACACAGGGCTGGGTAATCATCACCTGCCAGCCGTGCTGCAAGGCGAGATGGATATTAAAACGCTTTCGATGAAAGCAGAAGATGCGCAGCTGCTGGAAACCCGCAAGTTTCAGATTGAAGATATCGCCCGCATTTTTGGCGTGCCTCCCTTCATGATCGGCCACAATGAAAAGACTACCAGCTGGGGAACCGGCATTGAGCAGATGAGCATTGGCTTTATCAAGTATTCGCTTTCCAAAATCCTGGTCAAAATCCAGCAGGAAGTGAACCGCAAATGCTTCCGCACGATCACATATTTTTGCGAGTTTAACACAGCGGGCCTTGAACGCGGCGATATGAAAAGCCGCTTTGAATCCTATCGCATTGCGCTGGGCCGGGCCGGTGAACCGGGCTGGATGGCACCAAACGAAGTCCGCAGAATCGAAAACCAGCAGCCTATTGCAGGCGGCGATAAAATTAACACTGGAGAAAAAGCCGATGCCAAGACAGACGCAAAAAATGGTAATGCAGCTCCTCTTTGATAACAAAGCGGATGCTCCACGCTCTAACATTGTAGCCGCTGATAAAGAAGCCACGATCTATCTTTATGATGCCATCGTTGCCACTGACGCAGAAGCCGCATGGTTTGGCGGTGTTTCCGCAGAGCGTTTGGTGAAGGATATTCGCGCACTTAAGGTCGACACCATTCACCTGCGCATCAACTGCCCCGGCGGCGATGTATTTGGTGGCCGTGCTATTGAACAGGCGCTGCGCGACCATCCGGCAAACATCATAGCGCACATTGATGGCTACGCGGCCTCCGCTGCCAGCTTTATCATGCTTGCTGCTGACGAAATCGAAATTGCTAGCGGCGGTTTCATCATGATTCATAATGCGTGGACCATTTGCATGGGCAACGCCGCAGATATTACAAAAACCGCCCAGCTGCTCGACAAAATCGACGCGTCGCTTGTCAAAAGCTACGCCGAACGCACCGGAAATAAACAAGAAGTTATTGCCGAATGGATGGCAAAGGAAACATGGTTTTCTGCACAAGAAGCCGTGGACGCTGGCTTTGCTGATAAAATCAGCGAAGGCGCTGCAAAGGCAGAAGGCTCCAGTCACTGGAATCTTTCGGCTTACGAAAACGCCCCTATTCAACCCACAGAAAAGCCTATCATTAAAGAAACTGCACCTGCTGAGCCAGCGCCAGCGGCAAAAGAAAATGATTCGCACGACCACAGCCACCTCCTGCGCACGCTTGAAGTGGCTATCGCAACTGCCTAGCGCTCCCGCGTGATTGCAGCCTTGGGCCGTTCTCTTTGAGGGCGGCCTTTTTTATTTCAACTAAAATGGAGATTACCTATGAGCATTCAAGCCCTGCGGGAGCAAATCGCTGCTCTTGCCAAAGAAGTTCGCGCCCTTGTCGAAGGCAAAAAGGACCAGCAATGGACCGCCCAAGATCAGGCTAAATACGATGAATCCATGACGGCCATCGAAGCTAAGAAAGGCGAACTCAAACGCGCCGAAGCAGTGCTGGACCTTGTTAAGGACGAAACGCTTAACAACCAGATCATCGAAACCGCTGGTAAAAACCTGCGCGATACCAAGAGCATCGGCAACGAGCTTTACAATAAGTGGCTTCGCGGCGGTGATGCAGCAATCACTTCGGAAGAATGGGCGCACATTCGTGCAACCATGAGCACCACCACGCCATCTGAGGGCGGCTATGCTGTTCCAGCAAGCGTGGCAGAAAAGCTTATCGACTCGCTCAAAGCTTTCGGCGGTATGCGCGAAGTTGCTACTATCCTGAAAACCACCAGCGGTAACGATCTTAGCTTCCCAACCACCGATGGCACCGCAGAAGTGGGTGAACTCATTGCCCAAAACACCACCGCAACCGGTGCAGACCCAACCTTTGGCACCGTTGCGCTGCCAACTTATAAGTTCAGCTCCAAAATCGTAGCTGTGCCTTATGAGCTTCTGCAAGATGCGGTTGTTGATGTGGAAGCACTGGTACGCCAGCGCTGCGCTACCCGCGTTTTCCGCGCCACCAACGCGTATTTCACCACGGGTACGGGTTCATCCCAGCCTAAGGGTGTTATCACCGCTGCGTCTGTTGGTAAAACGGGCACCACCGGCCAGACGCTGACCGTCATCGTCGATGACCTCATTGATCTGGTGCATTCGGTTGACCCTGCTTACCGCGCTCTGGGTAACTGCGCCTTCATGATGAACGATGCATCGCTCAAGGTTATCCGCAAGCTTAAAGATAGTGCAGGTCGCCCTATCTTTATCCCCGGCTACGATGGCCTTGCGGGCAAAATGCAAGATACCCTGCTGGGGTATCCTGTCATCATCAACCAAGACGTCGCGGTTATGGCAGCCAATGCCAAATCCATCGCGTTTGGCGATTTCAGCTTCTACACCATCCGCGATGCGATGGCTGCGGAACTGTTCCGCTTTACCGATTCGGCTTACACGAAGCTGGGTCAGGTGGGCTTCCTGCAATGGTCCCGCCATGGCGGCACGTTGCTCGATACCGCAGCTGTGAAACTCTATCAGAATTCGGCCACCTAATTCTGATAGCTGACAGGTCAAACCAAAGGGGCCGGGTAAAATCCGGCCCCTAAGGTTTTTTTTAATTCCATCGGGAGATACCCATGACGAGCAAATTCCAAAAAGCTAAAGATGCAAAGGCAGCGGCAAAGGCCGCACCTGCTGCAAAGAAAGCGCCCGAAGCGACTGCTGAAAAACCTACAACGCCTGCGGATGAAACCACCAATACACCTCCTGCACCTGATGCGGAAACTGGTGATAACACCGCAGATACGGCGAATGAACAGCCTTCTGCGCCTGCGGAAAAAACCGCAAAAGGAACTGTGAAACTCCGCGTTTTAGCAGCGACGCAAATCAAAGGCGTTGATGTGCCGGCCAATCAGGTGGTTTCCACCGATGCCGCCACCGCAAAATGGCTGGTTGAAGGTGGCCACGCCGACAATAGCGCGCCCGCAGTTGCTTACGCGCTCACCCTCGAAAACGCTAAAGTCATCTCCATCTAGGTCCCCATGCCAATCACCGCCCTGATAAACCCGCCTTCGCTAGAGCCTATTACCCTAGCGGAGGCGAAGGCTCATTTGCGCGTGGACCATGATGAAGATGATGACCTGATTAGCAACTATATTACCTCGGCGCGCACGCAGGCAGAAAACTATCTCCAGCGCACGCTGCTGGAAACGGTTTGGGAAGCGACCTTTACCCGCTTCGAAACCGCCCTTAAGCTGCGCAAGGCAAAAGTGACAGAAATCGTCACAGTGAAATATCTCGATACCGCTGGCGCAGAACAAACACTCGCCAGCGATAAATACAAGCTTAAATCCAGCTATGAACCTGCTCTCTTGGTGCCCGCATTCGGCCTGTCGTGGCCTGCCACTTGCCAAGATTTGGAGGCGGTGAAGGTTCGCTATAAAGCAGGGTATGGCACCACGGCAGATAAAGTGCCCCAGCCTATTTGTCAGTGGATTTTGCTACAAGTTGGCAACCTTTATGAAAACAGGGAAACCGAAGTGCTGGGCATAACCAGCACCCTTTCCGACTCATTCTTTACGGGACTGCTCGACGCATATCGCATCATGGAGGCTTAAATGAAGCTCCCATCTATCGGCAAGCTTAACCGCCGCTTGGTCATAAAGCGCCGCACGGACGAGCCTGACGGTGATTATGATGTGCAGGCGACCTTTGACCCTATCGCCACTGTATGGGCTAATATAGAGCCTGTAGGCGGTGGCACCTATTACGGGTCAAAGCAGACAGATACCACGGTGACGCATCGCATGATCGTGCGCCGCTGGCCCGAAACGACTTGGCCCAGCAATATAACGGGCGACTACCAGCTGGAATGCGATGGTATGAGCTATCGCCCGCACCGCATCAGTGATGCTAACGGTGCCCGACGCTTCACGGTTATTGAAGTCGAAGAACTCGGCCAGAGTGTAGCGCCATGACTTTAGACGTCCATGTTGCGCTCAGCGGCTACAGCGAGATTGATTTCGACGGAAAGCGCGTGCGCTCTGCCATCCGCAAGGAAGCAGGCGAGGTTAGGAAAAACGCCCGCCGCCTGATCGCCCGCAAGGCCGTATCGAATCCCGGTGAATATCCCGGTAAAATGACAGGTTTAATGCAGCGCGCCATCAAAGTTTTGATGGCCCGGCGCCGGGGCGGAAGTGGTGGCCTATGGGCTGCAATCGGTCCCGTTAAAGTTGAGGGTATGAGTGACTTCTACCCGGCAATTCTAGCGGCTGGCGTTACAGGAAAACCAAGGACAAAAGGCCATAAGACACAGGCAAAAAATGGCATTTGGCGCATCGCTCCGCGCAAAAGCCCTATGCCAGATGCGCTTAAGGCAAGAGAGGCAGCAACCCGCGTTGCGCTTCGTGATGCAATGATTGATGCGCTGGTGGCCCGAAAATGAAACTAAACCCTATCATAAAGGCATTACGGGAGCGCAGCCCATATTTCACCCGCAGGGTATTTGGTGCGGCGGAATTCAGCAACCTGCCAGAAAAGGCAAATGTTGCCGTGCCATCCGCTTTTGTGGTGCCCTTAGATGATAATGCCGAGCCAAACCGCAGTAATAATGGATATCGCCAGCTGCTAAAAGAAAGCTTCGCCGTCATTGTGGTGGTGTCGAACACCGCCGATGAGCGCGGTCAAGATTCTTCAAACGCTGTGGACGACGCCCGCAGTGTGCTTTGGAAAGCCTTGCTTGGCTGGGAGATGACCGCAGATCACACGCCTATCGAATATCAGGGCGGCGCTCTGGTGAAAATGGACCGCAACCGTCTTTGGTACCAGTTTGAATTCGGCTGCGAAATCGAAATTGGGGATGGCGATACTTATCAGCATGAGCAGCTGGAAGCCTTGCCGTTTATCGAAGGCATCGACGTTAGCGTCGACATGATCGACCCCGCCGCTGACCCAAACATTCAATCGCCCGGCCCGGATGGCCGCATTGAGCACAAGCTAAAAATTGATTTACCAAACACCTAATCCCCTCGGAGGCTCCATGAACACGCTTACACACATTAAACCAGTCGAAAACCGCATCGTGCCAGACCCGTACATGAACGATGCGCTGCCCGCAGAAGGCCGCAAAGTAGAACTGGACCAGTATTGGAATCGCCGCCTGCTGGATGGAGATATCACAATCGTAGAAGAACCCGCGCCTAAAAGCGGCAAAGCAACCAAACAACCAAACTAAGAGGTAAATCGCCATGTCAGTCAGCTTCCAAAACATTCCCGCTAACGTCAAAACCCCGCTGTTCTTTGCGGAGATGGACAATTCACAGGCGGGGTATTTCCTGCAAGACCAGCGTGCATTGCTCATCGGCCAGAAACTCGCCGCTGGCAGTGCCACCGCAAACGTGCCCGTGCTGGTTTCCAGCATCGACCAGGCCAAAAGTTTCTTCGGCCCCGGCTCCATGCTGGCAGCGATGATGGCCGCCTACCGCGCCAACGATAGCTTTGGCGAAGTATGGTGCCTTCCTCTTGATGATGATGGCGCTGCCGTCGCTGCAAGTGGTACCGTCACCACCGTGGGCACCACCACGGCATCTGGTACCATTGCGCTTTATATCGCTGGCCATGTTGTCAACGTCGGCATCACCGCTGGCATGACCGCTACGCAGGTGGCCACCGCCATTGCCGCTGCTGTGAATGCCAATACCGACCTTCCGGTTACGGCTTCCCCGGCGTCCGGCGTTGTTACCCTGACCGCCCGCAATAAAGGCGTTGCAGGCAATGATATTCAGGTGCTCTGCAACTATTACGGTGCAACCGGCGGCGAATCCACGCCTGCGGGCATTACGGTAACGCCAACCGCTATGACCAGCGGCGCTACCAATCCCGTACTCACCACGGCGATCACCAATATGGGTGATGAGCCTTATGATTTCATCGCACTGCCGTATAACGACAATACGAGCCTCAATGCCCTGCAAACCGAATTGAACGATTCCTCTGGCCGCTGGTCTTGGAATCGCCAGATTTACGGTGGTGTTTTCTACGCCTATCGCGGCACGCTCGGCGCACTCACCACGTTTGGCGGTGGCCGTAATGACCAGCACGCGTGCGCATTTGGCTATGAGGCCGATGTGCAAAGCCCTGTTTGGGAAATTGCGGCCGCATTTTGTGCACGCAATGCAAAATATCTCTCTATCGACCCCGCCCGCCCGACGCAAACGGGTGAGCTTTTTGGCATCCTGCCAGCCCGCGCCGGTAAGCGCTGGCTTATCACGGAACAGCAGTCGCTGCTCTCTTATGGCATCACCCCCGGCTATGTTGCTGGCGGCGTGCTGCGCATTGTGCGGGGCATTACCACCTACCAGAAAAATGCCTTTAATCAGGCAGACCCTAGCTATTTCGATGTGATCACGCTTTTCACCAGTGCTTATGTGCTGCGTAACCTTAAAGCGCGCTTCACCCAGAAATATCCGCGCCATAAGCTGGCAAACGATAACACCCGCTTTGGTGCAGGTCAGGCCATCGTCACCCCATCAGTCATTCGCGGCGAACTGATCGCAGCCTATGCCGAAATGGAGCGTGATGGCATCGTGGAAGATTCCAAAAGTTTTCAGGCGAATCTCATCGTAGAGCGCGATTCCAATAATCCGAATCGCGTCAACGTATTGCTGCCGCCTGATTATGTGAACTCACTCAGCGTCTTGGCGGTTCTTAACCAGTTCCGTCTGCAATATCCAACAACCTAAGGAGCATAAAACATGGCTAAAAAAATTGCAGGTACCTGCTACATTAAAGTGGATGGTGAGCAGCTGGAGTTAGAGGGTTCCCTTGAACTTCCAGTGTCGAACACCACGCGTGAAGCCGTCATGAGTTTGGGCGGCGTCGCTGGTTTCAAAGAGGTTGCCCGCGCACCTAGGCTTGCTGGCGATTTCATTTTCACGGGCGCTTTCCCGCTGGAAAAAATCACCACCGCCACTGACATGGTCATCACGGCAGAGTTGGCAAACGATATGATCTACACGCTTACCGGCGCTTTCTTTGTGGGTGATTCCAACATCACCGCCGACGAAGGCAAAATCCCGTTGGAGTTCAACGGCGAGAAAGGTTATTTCAATGCCTAATGAGATCACCATCGCCTTAAAGAAGCCAATCACCGCCCATGGTGAAGAAGTTTCGAACCTGACGCTGCGCGAACCCATGGCAAAGGATATCCGTAGAATCGGCTATCCCTTTTCGGTGCGCGCAGATGAAACTGTGGACCTGAAACCAGACGTTTTGGCCAAATACATCGAAGTATTGGCCAAAATTCCCTCATCCTCTGTGGATGAAATCTCTGGCCCGGATTTCATGACAATCCAAACGGCAATCATGCCTTTTTTCGCGCCTGCTACTTCGGAAGCGTAAGCGATCTATCCAACGCGGTTTTCGAGGTAGCTTTTTTTTGGAAGGCACCGCCTGACCAAATCCTGAATTTATCCACCAGTGAATTCATGGACTTTTATTGTCAGGCGGGCCGCATCAGCGAAAGCCTAAAAGAGGGCTAATTTATGGCAAATAAATATGAGCTAAAGGCCATTATCAGTGCTGTCGATAAAATCAGCCCCGCCCTTAAATCCATAAACCAGACTGCTAAGCTAACCCGTAAATCCCTGCGGGATATTGCCTCGGCTGGCCAGAAAATTACTTCTGCCATCGGGCTACCCATCGCCGCTGCCAGTGCAGTGACCGTGGAAGCTCTGCGCAGAATGGTGTCCGGCTTTGCGGATTATGGTAGCAAAATCCATGATACCGCCACCAAGACCGGGCTTGCCACTAAGCAGCTACAGGAAATGGCTTATGCGGCCAAGCTGGAGGGCGTTGAGTTCGACAGCCTGACAGGTGGCACCGTAAAGCTAAGCAAAGCTATTGCTGGCGCTGCATCGGGCAAAAACAAAGAGGCCCTAAAGCTATTCAAAAAGCTGGGCATCAACCTCTATGATGCCAACGGCCACCTCAAAGACGCCGGGCAGCTTATGCCTGAGGTTGCCGATGGCCTGAACAAAATTAAGAACCCTGCGCAGCGCACCGCCGCGACGCTGGCACTATTTGGCAAATCCGGCGCTGAGCTTTATCCTTTCCTCGCCATTGGTGCCAAGGGTATGCGGGAGGCCGCAGAAGAAGCACGGGCGCTCGGCTTGGTTCTTAGCGACGATGACCTTAAAAACGCCGACGATTTAGGCGATAATTTCGACAGAATCAAGGCCGCTTCGCAAGGGCTTTCAAATTCCATCGGGGCCAAACTGGCACCGGTATTAAACCCGCTGATCTCCCAGCTTATTGAATGGTACAAAGTAAACCGCCTCCTGATCGCGCAAAATATCAGCGATGCCATCCTAAAGTTTGTCAGCGCCCTTAAGCAGGTCCAGTGGGACAAAGTTATTGAGGGATTTGCCGCGTTTGGCAGAAAGCTTGGGTGGCTGGCAGATGCAGTGGGCGGATGGTCCAATTTGATTATCGGGTTTTTTGCTCTCGCCAATGCGCATATCATACTCGCGGTTTTTCAAATCGTTACCGCGCTGGGCAGGCTAAGCCGCATCTTACTCATTTCTGCTGCAAATATGGCTAAATTCGCCGCAGTTCAAGTTGTTACCGCCCTCGGCAATTTCGTGGTGGCAATTAGGGCCGGATATACGGCCATGCAAGCGTTTAATCTCGTTTTGCTGGCAAACCCCATCGGCCTGCTTATTGTCGCTGTGGTGGCCCTTGCAGCGGCAGCATACGCTATCTATAGCAACTGGGGGGCAATCTCTGGTTTTTTCTCTGGTATCTGGGAGAGCATCAAGGCGGGTGCTAGTGAGCTTTGGGAACTGCTTAAAACGGTATTTAGCTTCTCACCGCTGGGCTTAGTGATTGCAGGCTTCGAACCGGTGCAAAAATGGTTCTTTGACTTAGTGAGCAGCATCGCCGGGTATTTCGACTCAATCCCCGAAGCGTTTATGAGCGCAATCGCAAAGGTGAAAAGCTATCTCCCCGACCTATCGAGTTTTACCGAAGCAGCCAAGGATGCATGGCACGCGGTGTCAGGGCAGGGGCCAACTGCCAGCAATGACAACGCGCCATTGCCTGTGGAGCGACAGAATTTAAGTATTGCACCGGTTCCCCGCCAGAGCTTGCTGCAAAGCGGCGCTCTTGCGCGCAGCAATGGTGCTGGAGCGCCGCCGGTTAATGGTGAGATCACCGTGAAATTTGCAGATGCGCCACCCGGCCTGCGCGTCACTACAAAGCAAAATAATAGCAGCGCCGTAGCCGTGAATACGGATGTGGGTTACAGCGCCAACGCGATGGGAATGCCCTGATGATGTGGGAAGGAAAACTTAGGGAGGCGAGCTTTCGGGGCGTGCCCTTCTTCGTCGAGGCAGGCGGTTTAACCGCAGGCAGGCGTTTGCAGGTGCATGAATATCCGCAGCGCGACAATCCATACCCGGAAGATATGGGCCGCGCAGCGCGTGATATTACCATCACCGCTTTTCTGGTAGGGGAAAACGCACTGTCCGATGGTGAAAGGCTGCTCCAAGCCCTAGAGGCATCTGGCGCAGGCACGCTGGTGCATCCATGGATGGGCCAGATGCAAGTGGTGGCCCAGCCATCACGCATGAGCCAAGGGAGAGATTCCAACGGCGTTGTGCAGATTGAATTTAGCTTTGTTGAGGCGGGCGCGCTTGCTTTCCCTAGCGGTGGTATTTCCACCTCGTCGATATCGAAGTTGCAAGGTGGCTTACTACAGGATGCCAGCACGAAGGATTTTTTGAAAACATTCGGAGTTGATGGTTATCCCAGCTTTGTGAGCGATGATGCCTTGACGTCACTGGAAAGCTCTTTGGACGCCGCAGGCGGGAATTTCTCCTATCTTCCCGGATTTAGCGGAAACTTAAACAGCATTTTAGCCGATCTGGGCGGGCTAGTGGGGATTCCTTCCACCCTTGTCACTCGCGTTTTTAGCCTTTTCAGCGGAAATGAACCGAAGGTGGTAACCCCGCCCGCCTCCAACCGCACGCTATCAACGGTGGTGTCGAGCACGGCGGCAAATACGGCATCAACCAGCGCGCAAACGCAGGCTTCATATCGCTACATTAACACGCTCGTTGCGGCGACCAGCAATCCCGTTCTGGCTGCGCAGCCTACACCTGACCCGACGCTAGCGCCCTCTCGCCAGCAAGTTAAAAACAATGCCAATGCTGTCAGCGCCATTGCGCGGCAGGCATTGTTGGTGGAGGCAGTAAAAGTGTCTTCCACCTTACCGGCGCACGTTTTTGACGACGTGATCGCGGTGCGAAATAATCTCACTAGCGCGCTCGATGCGGAAACGCTCACCGCCTCAGATGACCTTTATCCGGTGCTCACCAACACGCGGGTGGCGGTCCATAAAGACTTAACCCGCCGGGCGCAGGATGCTGCACGGTTGCGAAATATCCAGCTGCCCGACACAACCCCTAGCTTAGCGCTTGCCTATGATTTGTATGAAGATGCAGGCCGGGCGCAGGAGATCGTGGACCGTAACAAGGTAATTCATCCCGGCTTTACGCCGCCAGTTGAATTGCGGGTGCTGGCGCGATGAATGAGAACGCACAGAACACAGTTCGCCTGCTGGTAAATGGTAGCGAATATGCTGGCTGGAAAAAGGTTTCTATCACCGCCGGGATTGAACGGCAGGCCCGCGACTTTTCGCTAGAGGTAACTGACAGGTGGCCTGAAATGGCAACCGTGGTGCGCCGCATCATCCCCGGTGATCTGTGCGAAGTGTATATTGGAGCTGACAAAATCCTGACGGGATATGTCGATGGCACGCCAATATCATACGACGCATCCCAGATAACTGTGGGTGTAAAGGGAAGGTCGAAAACGGCGGATTTGGTGGATTGTTCCGCGATAAATAAGCCTGGTCAATGGAAAGGGCAAAACCTCGAAAAAATTGTGCAGGAACTTGCCAAGCCCTATGGCATCAAAGTCATTTCGCAAAGCCCGACAGGAGCGATAATCCCAGACCACCAGATACAGCAAGGGGAGTCGGCATTTGAAAGCATAGACCGCCTGCTGCGCCTTCGCCATTTACTGGCAACAGATGATGCCGATGGCAATTTAATTTTGCTTACCGCAGGCAATGATGGCACCGCCACCCCGCTTCTTTTAGGAGGGGAAAATGGCAACATATTAACTGGCTCTGCCGATCTCGATTTTAAGGACCGCTATTCCAAGTATATTTGCAAGGGCCAGCAGTCCGGCACCGATGATGTATTTGGCCAATCTGCTAACCAGCAAACGGCCACCACGGACGACACAACTATCGTGCGCTCCCGCGTGCTGGTCATTAAGCAATGCGGGCAGGCGGATGAGGGAACTTGCCGCGATCGCGTGGACTATGAGCGTGCATCGCGCACCACTAAAAGCCTGATGGCAACCTATAGCGTTCAAGGCTGGCGGCAGGCAAATGGTGACCTTTGGCTGCCAAATAAAATGGTGCGCGTCACCGACACTATAATTGGCTTTGAAAGGCAAATGCTGATTTCAGAAGTGCAATACACGTTGAGCGAAAGCGGGACCATTACGACGCTGACCATGGGGCCACGCGAGGGTTTCATTGCATCGCCAAGCAAAAAGAAAAAAGGGAAGAAGGGCGGCGGCGGCGATTCGTGGTCGAACTTAGAACTTAACCCCGACGAGGGCGACGAAGAAAGTGAAGAATAATGGATCACCGGTTCTTTGCAAAAATGATAGCGCCGTATGCGCGCCGCATCACCAATATGCTGGCGCGGGGCACCGTCGAGCAGGTGAATTCTGCCAAGAAGATGCAGGAGGTGCAGGCCGACTTACTCGCTGACGAAATTAAGGGCATGGAGCAGATGGAGCCTTACGGCTTTACAGCCTGCGCATTACCCGGCGCAGAATTGCTTGCGGCATTCATGGATGGCGACAAAAGCCATGGCGTTGTCATCTGCGTTGCTGACCGACGCTATAGGCTGGTGGGCCTCGCAGCTGGCGAGGTGGCCATTTACGACGATCAAGGGCAAAAGGTGCATCTGACCCGCACCGGCATCGTCATTGATGGTGCGAACCTGCCCGTTACCATCACCAATACCCCAAAGGTGCGCATGGAAACGGTGCTTTTAGAAGTGACCGGAGAAATAAAAGACCGGTGCGATACCGACGGTGAAACGATGAACAATATGCGCAGCACTTACAACACGCATACCCATGAAGAAACCGGCACCACAACGCAGCAGCCAAACCAGCAGATGTAAATTATGAGCGATTATTTTCAGGACGCCGACATAACTGTCGATGGCGTCACCTACACGCTTGGGATGCAGCCAGAAGAAGACTTGGTGCGCGCCGTAATCATCTCGCTTTTTAGCTGGAGGCGTGCGCTGCCTGACGACGAATTGCCCGGCGATGATCGCCATGGCTGGTGGGGCGACACTTTCCCCAATGTAGCCAATGACCGCATCGGTTCGCGCCTGTGGCTTTTGGCACGCGCAAAGCTGACGACCCAAACCATATTGCGCGCCCGCGAATACGCGGTTGAAGCGCTTCAATGGCTTATTGAGGACGGAGTTGCAACCCGCATTGACGTTACCGCCGAGCGCCAAGGTTTGAACACTCTTGCCATGAAATGCACCATTTACCGCGCCAGCGGCGCACCGCTGGACCTTCGCTTTGCAGATGTATGGAGATTTATAGCCAATGCCATTTAACCGCCCCGCGCTATCTGAGCAGATTGACCGCTCACGCAATGATTTGCTATCGCGCCTAGGTGTCGATGAATCCTTGCGCCGAGCTGACAAAGAAGCCTATGCCCGCGTAATCGGCGGGGAGGTACATGGCCTGTATGGCTTCATGGATTATATCTCCCGCCAGATTATACCCGACTCTGCCGATACGGACCATTTAGAGCGCTGGGCAGGTGTGTGGGGCGTGCCCCGGCTGCAAGCCGCTGCTGCAACCGGCGTGGTGACCTTTACCACTACCGATGGCGCATTTATCCCGCAGGGCACCGTGATTAAATCGGTTGATAGCGTGGACTATGAAACCGCAGCAGATGTAACGGCAGTGGGCCTGACCGCCGATGCCAACATTGTTGCGGTTACCTCCGGCGCAGCGGGCAATCGTACTGCCGGCCAAAGCCTGACGCTGATATCGCCTATCAGCGGGGTTCAAGCGATTGCGATTGCGGGAGAGCTTAGCGGCGGTGCCGATATCGAAGATGACGACAGCTTGCGCGCGCGCCTGCTCACACGCATTCAGCAGCCACCGCATGGCGGCTCCGCATCGGATTATGAAGTCTGGGCGCTAGAAGTGCCCGGCGTTACCCGTGCATGGGTTTTCCCCGCAGAAATGGGCCTCGGCACCGTCACGGTGCGCTTTGCCCGCGATGATGATGCAAGCCCCATTCCTGATGCTGGCGAAGTTACCGCCGTGCAAGATTATGTCAACGCCCGCCGCCCGGTCACCGCACAAGTTTATGTGGTGGCGCCAGTGTTGCACAGCGTGGACCTGACGATAGATATCACACCCGACACAACGCCCATCCGCGACGCCATAACCGCAGAGCTAGAAGATTTTTTCCGCCGCGAAGGTGCGCCGGGCAGCACGATCTATCTTTCACGCATCCGCGAAGCCATTTCTTCTGCGCAGGGAGAATTCAACCACGATTTGACGGTACCTGCGGCAGATATCGTTTTGGGGGCAACTGAACTCGCACAACTCGGTACCATTACATGGCTGTAAAAAATGCACTGCCGGAAGATTATGAACAGCAGGGTTATAAATTACTGCCCGTTGGTCCGGCATGGAAACAACCCGACCCCATCATACAGGCTTTAGGCGATGCGGCTGCCCGCGCACATAATCGCGCAGTCGATCTCATAGACGAAGCGGACCCGCGCACCACCGACGAGCTTATGGCCGATTGGGAGCGAGTGGCTGGCCTTCCTGACCCTTGTGTGACGGGTGAGCAGTCCACGCCAGAACGCTACGCTGCTCTGCTCACGAAGCTCACCTCCCTAGGCGGGCAAAGCGCTGCTTATTTCGTGCAGCTGGCGGCTGGGCTGGGCAACACAGTGAGCATATCGGAATTTGACGAATTCACCGTCGATGATGACGTCGACGCCGCCATAAACGGCTCCGATTGGAACTTTGCTTGGCAGGTCACCGCCACCGCCACAGCCTTTTTTGAAATGACCGTGAACGACAGCGTGGATGACCCGCTGGCCTCTTGGTCAAACGCGCCCTTGGAGTGCGTATTTGAACGCTACAAGCCTGCCCATACAACCATCATTTTTGCTTACCCTTAAGGAGTCACCATGGATAGAAGTTACAAATCATCGACCAGCTTAACGCCTCCTACCTATCCCGGCACGCCATCTATCGGCTACCCACAAGAAGGCAACCCCGGCACCGGAACGCCTGCCACCAAGCCGGGCGCATGGTGGTATTATGCCACCACGGAAGAAATCCGTAATGCTATCGTCCAGCTTGGCGGCACGCCGACGGGTAATTTGGTAAACCAGTTGGCGACGGGCCTTGCGCTTTTAGCGCCAAAGGCATCGCCCGCATTCACCGGCAACCCCACCGCGCCGACGCAGTCCGCTGCCGATAATACGACCAAACTTGCCACCACGGCATTCGTGCAAACCGCACTCGTCGGCTTGGCTCCAACTGCATCNNACCACCGCCTATGTGGACACAGCGCTTGGCGTGAAAGCGCCACTGGCATCACCAGCGCTGACGGGCAATCCCACCGCGCCGACGCAATCCGCTGCCGATAACACGACGAAGATTGCCACCACGGCATTCGTGCAAACCGCACTCGTCGGCTTGGCACCGCTGGCGTCACCAGCGCTGACGGGCAACCCCACCGCGCCGACGCAGTCGCAAGGCGATAATTCCACCAAGATTGCCACCACCGCTTATGTGGACGCCTTAAAGGCCATGAAATCATCCGCGATGCTGGTAGTTCAGCAGGTGACGACGGGCACCACCCAAGCGGGCGCACTCACGGCGTCAACGTGGACGAAGCGTGCCTTGGGCGCTCTTAAATCAAACACGATTTCCGGCGCTTCTATTGCTTCCAGCGTGATCTCGCTGCCAAACGGCGAATACATGGCGGAAATCTGGGCCACGGCTTACTTGGCAAACAACCATGTGGCACGGCTACGGAACACCTCCGACAGCACCGACGCGGTTATTACGAATTATGGCCGTTCTCAGGTCACCGCCGCAGACAATCATATCGTCTATGGCAAAGACACCTTTACCGTCACCGGCGGTCCTAAAAACTTTGAACTCCAGCACAACTGCGAAACCACCAATGCTGCCGGTCAGGGCAACCCCACGACCAATTTCAGCATCAATAACGTATTCGCGCAGGTGATTATTCACAAAGTCGGGCCATAATTTCGCGCCCTTTTCCATGAGGTTTCCATGTTTTTATTGATCGCATTTCTCGGCGGCTTTTTTAATGCTGTGCGCGGTGGACAGTGGCGCATCTGGCTTGGGCTGGATGAGGAAAAAACCAAGCTCATTAATTCCGATGTGATTAATGCCCTTGCGTTTGGCATCTTAGCGATGGCTCTCACTGGTGACATTTACCTTGGGCTGCACGCCGCCGTAGGGATGATGCTCGGCGCATCTTCCGGCTGGGGCGATTACATCGGCGCATTAGGTGGTTGGCGCAAGGATAACCTCAAAGAAAACCGTTTTATTGATTTTCTCATTTATCCATTACGCCGCTGGCCGCTCATCTGGGGCGCGGCAGGGCTGACTATACGCGGCGCATGGTGGGGTTTTTGTTTAGCCTCGCCGTTCTGGTGGCATGGCCATCAGGAAGTTGGGCTGCAGTTTTTGATTCACGGCCTTTATTTCGCACCCGCCTATTGGCTTGCCATCGAATGGATGCGCACGCGGATAAAGCAGCCGGGCGAGGGGTGGGGCCTTGGCGAAATCTTTGCTGGCATTGCTCTTTGGGCACCGCTGACGGGCCTGATTTAACAATTAAAAATATCAAAAACGAGAAGGGGAATTATGGAAGTAAACGGCAAGATGGAAACTGCACGCCTTGGCGGCGCGGCGGCAAGCGTAATCAGTTACGGCCTTACCCTGAATGATGTAGTTGCGCTGGCGACGCTCCTTTATTTGTTCATACAAATGCTCGTTTTGCTGCCCAAGGCAATCAAGACTGTGCGCGTGCTCTGCCGCAAAAATACGAAACACCCTGGTCATGAATAAATCAAAAATTGCAGGGTGGGTGATTACGGCTGCTGCCGTGATCGCTTCGCAATTTATCCCTGCCGAGGAAGGCAATAAATTAAAGTCATACCCCGATGGCGCAGGCGTGTGGACCATCTGCGAAGGCGTCACGCATGGCATTGGGCCGGGCATGGTAATGACGGAAGAAGAATGCAGCGATCTGAATAAAAGCGCCCGCGAAGAATATCAGGCTGCTGTTGTTGATGCGTTGCGGGTTGAGGTAACGCCGCAGATATTGGCCGCACATACGAGCTTTGCCTACAACGTGGGCAAGGGCGGTTATCGCAAATCCATGACGCTGCGCGAAACGAATAAGGGCAATTTTGCTGCGGGGTGTCGCGCCATGATGAATTATCACAGTTCGGGTGGCAAAGATTGCCGCGTGCGCGGCGGTGGCTGCTACGGGCTATATGGTCGGCGGCAGAGAGAAATCAACCTTTGCCTGTCAGGAGTTGCACCATGAAGATATTACCTTGGCTCTGGGCCTTCGTGCCTGATTCGGCAAAGCTATGGGTTGCCCTTGGCTTGGCAACACTGGCGCTAAGTGGCGTCGCAGTGATCGTTTATAAAATTGACAGCGCAGGATTTAATCGCTGCGAGGCAGCGCATACCGCTGCGCAGGCAAAGCAAAAAGAAGAAGCGCGAAAAAATATCATCAAATCGGGGAAGAAATATGACGAAATCAAAGGCGATATCATCCACCAAACCACGCCTAACGACCCTGTCGGCCCTCGCATTGGCCTTGCTCTTGACCGCCTGCCACCCGCCAGTGAGCGCTAACGACCCAAACGACGAGTGCGATCATCCCGCGAAGCCCGATAAGCCATACACAGATGAAAAGGTGGCGCTTTATATCACGGCGCAGGGCGAAACCATCGACGTTTGCCGATCTCTTTTAGGCAGCGCACCGCGCTTGAAATAATAGCGCCACTACCCCACCGGCCTAGTCAGCCTCATAAAGCGTTTTCCAGCCACGTTACGGCGCGTTTATGCAGAATGAGGCACCTATGACCGAAAAAACCACCAAACCCCTCTCAGGGGCAGCCCCTTGGCTTGGCGGCAAGCGAAATCTTGCCGAGCGCATCATCGAGCGCATCGACGCAATCCCCCACCACTGTTATGCAGAACCTTTTATTGGCATGGGCGGCGTATTTTTTCGCCGTTCTAGGCTCCCAAAATGCGAAGTGGTGAACGACTACGCCAGCGAGGTCGTCAATTTTTTCCGCATCGTGCAGCGCCATTACCGCGCCCTTTTAGACGAACTCCGGTTTTCTTTGGCCGGACGTCGCATTTTCCATGATTTTCTCAATGTGCGCCCTGACACCCTGACCGATGTGCAGCCCGCCGCCCGTTTCTATTATCTCCAGCACAACGGCTTTAGCGGCAAGCCCGGCAGTGAATCCTTTGCCATTGATAGGCATGGCCATTCGCGCTTCAATATCCGCAAACTGCGGGGCTTTATCGAAAAGCTGCATGAACGCCTATCCGATGTGACCATTGAAAATTTAGGTTATGCCGAATTTATCACCCGCTATGACGGGCCGGACACTCTCTTTTACCTCGACCCCCCATACTATGGCTGCGAAAATGATTATGGCAAAGACCTATTCAGCCGCGAGGATTTCCAGCGCATTGCCGATCTCATGCAGGGCATCACCGGCAAATTCATTTTGTCGTTGAACGATCACCCCGACGTGCGCGAAATCTTTTCCGGCTTTTTTATTGAGCCTGTCAGCACGCGCTATGGCATCGGCAATAACCAGACGTTTAGCGAATTGCTGATTTCAAACCTCAAGCTGGAAGGTAAGCAGCCCCAGCTGCTGTGACCGTGGTGACCGGGCTTTAGTCAGATGCATAAAGACATCCGCGACGTTTTTAGGTTTCCCATTGGACATGACGCCGCAGCCCGATCTCAAGAATCGGTAGCGGCATCCTTGCGGCGGATGCGGGCCGCTTTATGCTGGGTGACTAGCCCAATGGGTTTACCATAGGGACGGGGGGCAAGTTCTGCAAGCGGCAGTTTGCCGCCGCCGGGTCACAGCATCCCGCCTTGAAAGCGAAAGTTGTTCATCTTTATCCGGCGGGCTTTATCCTTTTGCGCTTCGCTCACGGTTTCCCTGCGCCGCCTTTCCATGTGTTCAGCGATCTCATTTTCGGGCAAATCGGAGTAGTGGTAATCAATATCCATCCGGCAAGGATAGGTCCGTTTTTTTTGCCCCGTCAAGCGCGTGGTAAAATATCTTGGCGGCTTAAATGGTTACATTGCCGGTTGCATAATTACTTGAATTTAGCAAACTCAGCCAGCGCGGGATAACTTTTCCCGCGCAGCTTCGCCCAGCCATGCCGAGCGATTGTGGCTTTTGCTATCAATCGCTTCCAACACATCTTCGTCGATCATGACATTGATGCGCCTTTTAGCACTGCTTGGCACCGCAACTTCTAATATAAAAGTAGCCACTAAGCCATCTGCGAATTCGTGCTTTTTTGCTGCCTCAAAAGCCATGGGGGAGGGAATAGTAAGGCTATCCTCAACCATACCTTCAATGTGAAACTGCAACGCTTCTTTCGCCATGCTATAGGCTTCTTCCACAGTTTTACCCGCAGTTACGCATCCCGGAAAATCAGGAAATGAAACCCCGTAATCGCTGCCTTTATCCTTATGCACAATTCCTAAATATGAAACCATTAGACTCTCCTTCTTACTCTTTGTGGCCGGATAATCTTAAAGCCCAGCCTGCTTTTTTATGCTTTTTAACGTCCCTATCGGGATATCTTTTTTAGGGTGCGGAACAGTAACTCGCCCCTTCTTAGACGGGTGCTTATATTGATTATGGCTGCCTTCGGTATTGACCAAAAACCACCCGTCTTTCTCAATTAATTTTATAAGTTCTCTGCTGTTCATGAATTCATTATACACACCATGTGTACTCAGTCAAATTAAAAGTGTGTAGCGTGTGTATATTATGCTCCACGTTAATAAACCGGAAGGCACGTTTGCAATCTGCAAGAAAAACTTAAAAAAAGTTCCAACTGGCAGCAGGAAACGCCGAGTTTCCCCCAAGAGGTATTTGGCTAAATAGTTGGAAAACCACTTGTATTATATCAATACTACCTAGATTTAGGTTCTGGCGGGGCAACCCGTGGGGGTTCGAGTCCCTCTATCCGCACCATATTGTTTTACAAGGAAATATCGCATTTATTTTGCGATATTTCCAATGCAGGTTCCAACTTTTTATTTCGAGGAATCTGTAGAAGTTCCAACTTTTTTTGGATTTTCTATCTCTGGCCACATGAACGCAACGCCGCCACGCTGGATAATTTCCCCAATAAAAACTGTAGTTTTCGGTGCTTTTCTTTGCTGTTTTTCTTCTTCTGTCAATTCGGATATAGGCTGCACATAAATTACAGGTTCGTCTAAGCCGATGCACAAGTCATCTTTCTGTTGTTCCAGAATGTGCAGGCTTTCAGGCTGGATATAGTATAAAAGCCCCTCACCATCGTCATGATTATGCAGCGGAGAAAGCAGGGTGCAAGAAAGTTCTGCCTCGGCGCATTGCATCTTAAACTTCATTCCAAAATGTTTTGCCATCCACGCGGCCGCCAGCGGGTCAGTGTAGAAATATCTCATTTTTTATTCTCCAGTTTGTCGATAGCATTATCGGCCATTTTACGGTTTCGGGGGAGGTATACTTCAAGAATCTCGGTGGCACTCGTTAATTTATGGCCAGTGATAGCGCAAATTTCCGCAATATCGCAACCGTGCTCAGCCAGCCGAACCACTGCCGTGCGCCGCAAATCGCGGAATTGCAGATCGGCACCCACGCCCGCCGCCTCACACACATCACGGAATTTCCGGCTGAATTCATCTTTGGTGTAGGGTTTGCCAGTGCCTTCGCAAATTAGCAGGGCAGGAGCCTTGCGATCTACACGCTCCAGCATCGCCGCCAATGATTTCATTACGCGAACTTCTACCCATACCGATGTTTTGCTTTGCCGAAACTTTAGCCGCCCGCCCTCATAGCGATTCCAAGTTAGTAATCGGATATCCGTGGACCTCTGGCCGGTATCAAGCGCCAGCTGAACTGCCAATGAAATCGAAGGTAGCCCTATTTCTACTGCCTTCTTCTGTACCGCCTCAATGGTTTCCATAGGCCAAACAGCTTGGCGCGGCGCGGCCTTTGATATTCGGAGATTTTCAAAAGGGTTCGCAGTGACCGCCTCGATCTCTTTGCCAAAATTATACAATATCCGGCCCATAGAAGCGATTGCCGATGGCTTGCGTGGGTTTTCAGCATAATCATTGCATACAGCACGGGCATCGCTACGCGAGAGGCATTGCAGCGGCACATCACCTAGCTTGCTGCTAATTTCTTTCAGATCGCCTCTATAGGTGCGTTGCGTTGTAGCGCGGAGGTTTGTGAAGCACCTATCCTTAACATAGTTTGCAATAAGCCAGTCAACTGTCCCTATTTGAATTCGCTTTGCCGCCTCTAGGCCATTACGCCACGCTTCTAAGTGCCCGTTTAGCTTTTCGGCTTCCTTTATCGCATCCGCGACCTTCCCGCTATCCCTTGCCAATCTAACGGGCTTGAAGGGGCATGGAATTAGCTTTCCACCCACGACAAACAGTTTTTTGGGCTGCCAATAGTAAAGCAGCTTTCCGCCCTTACGCTTGCAAACGAGGTATTTCATTTTGAATGTTCCCATTTTTTAAGCGTCCCCTGATTTTTGAACTCCAATCAGTTGACTCTGGTTTATATTCGGCATGATTGTCAAGCCAGCGCTCTATGGCAGCAAAGTCCCACCACAAATGATGTTTTGCCTGTCTAAGGGGCTTTGGGAATTTAGGGTCGAGGCGCAGCAATAGGAAAGCGCGGGTATTGGGTTTCCCGTCATCAGTAACAAAGCCAAGGCGCATCGCCGCCTGTTTAGTCGATGCAATGCGTCCCCCCGTCATGGCCCCTCATTTCCGTGGCTTAGCTTCTTAAGCACTGCTGGATAATTTGGCTCCAGTTTGATTTTGGCAGTTACGCAGGCATCTAAAACCGCTGTCGGGTTTTCGATTTGGCCAGTTACAGCGCCCACACGCACATTAAGATTGCTCCAGCCTTCGCGGGCCAAATAACCCTTGCAGGCGATTTCCTTTCCATCTTGGGAGTGGTGGCAGGCCATGATGGGCCTGAATGCATCACCATTCCCTACTGTGTTTAAGAGGTTTTCGGCTTTAACCTGGTCGTAATTGGGAATTGCAGCAACACCCTGATCAGTGCGCCATGGGCATGAAGGGCAGGGTAGGAGTTTTTTGCAAGCTAAGCCGGTCATATACTCGCGCTTTCAAAATATGCGAGCCGGCCAATATAATTGGCACGCCATTCTGCGAGAGTCGCAGCGGAAGCAGGATTAGGCGCACAGTCATTATGCATCCATGAGCCTGAGAAAATTTCTCCCAATTCCATATTTTTTCCGCAAACCGAACAAGGCAAGTTATGCGGTGGTCCCATAGTGGAGAATAGCCTGTCGCAGTTTGGTAGGCGACGCGCCATCGGATACGTTTTTGTAATTTCATCCCAATGCTCTTGTGATATTTTGCCGTTCATGCAGTAATTCCCTGCGATGTAAGCATATCTATTTGCGTGCCAGAGATCCGGCGCTCTGCCATTTCGATATATTGGGGGTTAAGTTCGATGCCAATATATTTGCGCCCATGCTGGTATGAAACCCTACCCGTAGTGCCAGAGCCGTTAAACGGGTCCAACACCGTATCGCCGGGACGAGCACCCGCTAAAATGCAAGGTTCTATCAATTTTTGTGGGTAGGTGGCAAAATGCGCTTCTGAATATGCTTCGGTCGGTACCGTCCAGACGCTTCGCTTATTGCGGGTATTACCCTCCCATGGCACAGAGCCGCAAACATTTGACCCGCTATCATCGGGGCATCCGCGTTCGCTGCCATCCTTTCGTTCCTTGTTGCCACTTCGCTTTAAGTGGCCATTGGTATCTTTCATTTCACCTGTTTTGCCCTTATCAAAACTTGAGCCGCGCCAATTTCCACGGCCCTGATTCTTTTCGGTTGCCCATCCAGCAGCGGAGTGATCATCGCCCGTCGCCCAACCTTCCGGACGCCGGTTACTATCAAAGGTTGCCGCCTCTTTAATGGCGTCCATATCGCAATAATAGCGATTAGATTTTGACAGTAAAAAAAGGTATTCATGCGCCTTGGTGCATCGGTCAGTCACACTCTCCGGCATAGGATTTGGCTTGCTCCAAATTATATCCTGACGCAAATACCAGCCCGCTGAGCGTAATGCAAAAGCCAGCATCCACGGAATGCCTACTAAATCCTTGGGCTTTATATCGGGGTGCTTGCCTAGTGTATGTGGCCGCAATTTCCGATTAGACAAACTGCCCTTATTTGTGTTTTGCTTATCGAAGATCCCAACATCACCAAACCCTTTGCCGCTGCCCATATAGCTATCGCCTATGTTCAGCCAAAGAGTTCCATCTGGTTTTAGCAACTGCTTAACAAGGTCGAAAACCTCGACCATATTGCTAATAAATTCTTCTGGCGTTGGCTCTAGCCCTAATTGTCCCTCTACGCCATAGTTTCTCAAGCCCCAATATGGTGGGCTGGTTACGCAGGTTTGAACCGAAATCCCTTCCGCGATCATGCGTCGCATAACTTCCCTGCAATCGCCTTGATAAATCATTTCGCCACCTGGTTTGCTATTTCGAGTAAAACATCGGCATGACAAGGCTGATCGAGTGCACACCAGCAGGCTAAGTTTTTCCCGCGCAATTCATGAAGGTGATCATTTGCCCATTGCCGCCAAGCCCAATCTAAAGAATCTGGGTGGCTGTTTTTTGCGAATTGAAGTTTGCCCGGCCCCATTTCAAATGAAATACAGCTTTCCTTGCTCGTTGCACGCTTGCGGAATGCATCCACGGCCATCTGCACTTCATCGGCAATAAACGGATTTCCCCAAAGCGTGGGCCTGCCTACATAGATGGTGTCAGGCGGAAGTTTCCAGCCTACTTTTCGCTTTCGCTGTATTCGGATGGGCTGCGTTGACGCCATTATGCGCCGCCCTGCGAATCGGTAGCCAGCGCCACCCGCGCATCGGCTAGTAATTTGTCTGTTTCGGGGTCCCGTTTTGCCAGCTTAAAAATCTCTTTGAATCCGATTTCCTTATAGCTATCGAGGGTTTCTTCTATCACTGCGGGAATCGCTATAGCCAAATGGAAAAGCGGAATAATAATCAGCGCGAAGGGCAAAACAATGCAGCGCATTAAGGTAAGCGCAACGTTGTGAAAAATACTGCGCATAGCCCATTCATACTTGGCACCACGGCTGATGTAATACTCTGCTTCTCGCCTGTTCATGTGCTTAGTTTCCTTGATGTATGACGTAATGAATGACGCTTTTAACCGGATAAAGTTGCTGCCCTCTATTCCAGCCGATCGAAGCGGAAACCGCCGCAATGTTTATGAAACAAATCACCCCAATTAATTGCAGAAGGGCCCAAACTATTTTTTTGATTTGCTTCACCTTATTCTCCCGAAAGTCAGGTGGTTAAAAAGCCGCCGGAAGATGTAGGACCGGATAATAGAAATGAACGTGAAAATGAGCGCTATCTGGGCGTTTGCCCAAAGGTGCAAGGGTATACCGTAGAGAGGGAAAACCCATAGCTGCGTGAGGAGGGCAATGCCGTACCCAAACAGCGTGCTTACGAACACTTCAAAGAGGCTATGCTTGCGGGATTGACTCATTATGCCGCCTCCGCATCCAAGCGCTCTTGCACGATGGCTAGCTTTTCCTCGCAGGCATCATCTATGTTCACGCCCAGATGGTCGGCCAAGTGGTCAAGGTAAATGCGGATATCGGCAATCTCATGGCGGATTTTCTCAGGTGAAATGCTATCACCGCGCCACATTTTCTTTATCAGGTTAGCCAGTTCGCCCGCTTCGCCGCAAAGGGCCAAAGCCAGAAAGTTGACGATTTCGGCCTCATCCATCAGCTTGTTTTTTGCCTGCGCACGGCGGCAAAACTCTTGGTGAATGGCTTTAGATTTGGGTTTCCAATGTGTCATGCTGCCTCGCAACCGATTTGAAAGCGATAAAAAAATACGTCGACATCATCGTTGATGTGCAACGCGCCAAATTCACGCATATGGGTGAATATATCCTGCACCATGAGCGCCGGGCTGTTGAGCGCATCGGCAGCGGTCATATTTGCCAGATCATATGCACCTAAAAGCCACTCTACAAAAGCCTGCGCCGCGTCGAGGCGCACGAAGAAGTATTCGCCCAGCACTTTGTAGCCGGTGGGGATATGGTCCACATCTAAGCGCGGGAGAACGGTATCGACCCCGCCGCTGGTGATCGTGATATTACCGCTTTCCTTGATGCCATAATAGCCACACATATGGCCCGTAACGCTGGTATGCATTACCGACCCATCGCCAGCATCATTTACGATATCCCAGCGGCCTGTTTTCCATTCTTTTTTCATGCTCGTCCTTTCAGTTCAGCAAGGCGTTTGATTTTCGGGTGACATATAGCGACCTTCATTGCGCGCTATGAATTCTTTGAGCGCAGCCAGCATATCGGCGCGCAGGGCGTTTGAGATGTAATTGGCGCGGTTCTTGAGCGACGGTTGAAACGGGAAAACCAGCAGTGCAAAACCGTTCTGCCTGTTCTTCGGGTCCGGGTTGAAAATCATATCCAGCCCATGCGCGAGGTCGTTCATGATCGCGTGCAAGTCTGGCTGTATTGGCTTGTGCTCATCGCTCATAAAGGAAGCTTACCTTGCATTGCCCAAAGATCGGCGGCGGCGATGGCTTCTTTGTGCGTGGAGAACGTTTCCCGCCATAAGGATTTAGGTGCTACAAAATGCTCCTTTGATTGCTTCCGGCTAAAAAACTGGACCAACCTTCCCACCGCCACCGCCCGCCGTGTTTTTAGAGCGTTTTCGGCAACGTGCGTTTTCATGGGTGCGCCTGCGCCATGACGGTTTCACTGTCTTTGGATGGCTCGTAAGGGCTAGCCGCGCCGCCTAGCGTGCAAATGCCATACAGCAGCAAGACGACAACGATGCCTGCGATGCTGTCTTTGAGGTAATCGGCCCGGCTCATGCTACCATCCCCAGCGCACGCGCCGTGGCAAAATTCCAAAGGCTTAAAACCCCGTCGGTGATCTCAATGTTGGCCACACGAGTAGGGGGCAGAGGAGCATGGGGTTTAGCTGTTTCTTCACGCCCGCAAAGGCGCGCCTGCGCAGCCGAAATTACCTTTTCTGCATGGGGATTCGAGAGGGTTGACGTCATAAAATACTCCATCACTGTGTATGGAGTATGTTTCTATAAAAGAAACTTTAAGTCAACAAGAAAGTTTCTTTATAAGAAACTATTTAGTATTTCGCTTGCGCCATTCGATAGGAGCGGCCCATACGACGGTCACATCCTTGATCGTGGGTTCATTATAGCTATCAAGGTCAAACAACCCATAATTACTACTTTTACGAAGAATTTTCACCATCACTTTGCCATTATCAAGCGCAACAATGCAGTCCTCGCCTATGCAGTTCTGTGTCACGCCCGGCGTGGTTTTATAAAAGAGATATTCCCCGTCTTTATAGACAGGGTGCTGGCTGTGCCCTTTTACTTTTACGCACGCAATTCCTGATGGGTAAACACCGGGTGGAGCTTCTACAAACTCGCAGTTGGTTTCAACGCGCTCACGCTCTCTTAGCATCAAGGGATTCATGAGTGGCATATCATCGAATGGGAAGATTTCACCGCCCGCGCCAACATAGCCCAGAACGGGCACTTTATAAATTTCCTGCGCAATAAATTCCTCAGGCTTGCGGCCAAATAATTTTGCCAAAGCAGAAAGCCAAGAACCTGTAATTTCAGTATGCCCATTTTCTAACTTTGATATTTGGCCTTTAGTTTTGCCGAGCGCCGCCGCCACCTCGTCTTGGGTCATTCCAGCTTCGCGGCGTATCTCTTTGATTCTATTTTTCATATTAGCATATATTTCCATTAGGGAAACTCTTGTCGTTATCAGAATTAGAAACTTTTTGTTGACTTCAAGTTTCTTTTATAGAAACATTGCCCCCATGAAGTTCAGCGAATGGCTAAAACAATCTGGGGTAAAACAACGTAAGGTTGCAACCCTTCTAAATACCGGTAAATCGCGGATTAGCCGCATTGCCAACGGTAAAATTTTACCTCGTCGGGATGAGTTCGTTTCGATTTATGTCATGTCAAATGGCCTCGTTCCCCCCAATGATTTTTTTGATCTCCCAACAATGCCGCCAGAACCAAACAATAGTCATAGTTCTGGGGCAGCGTAATGTGGAAAATCACAGAAATTGACCAAGAGATTGTGCAAGCCCGCATAGAATATCTGCTGCCGCGCTATATTGGACCGGGTACAAATTGCAGTTTTGCCTTGCTTGTTCAGAAAACAGGCGCACATCGCAATACGGTCGAAAACTGGTACCACGGGCGGGTGATGCCCACCTTCGACAGTATCTATAAACTCTGCGCCATCCTTGGGCCGGAATTCATCAACGACCTTTTCGCGCCGCTTGGCTTCTGCGGCATGAAGTGGGCGCAGGGTGCCTCTGCCACGGCGCTAAAACTCAACAGTGAACTCACCGGCGTTGCAGCGCTTCTGGCAAAGGCGCTGGAAGATGGCCATATCGACGATAGAGAGCACGCAAAACTGCAGCCCGTTTTCAGCAGGCTTATTTCTGATTTGCAGGCGTTCAAAGGGGGCACCGGTGAAAGCTAATCGCATGGTCAATGTATCAACCGATCAGCTCAAAGCCATCATTGGCCGCGTTGAAAAGTTGGAAGAAGAAAAAACCGCTATCAGCGAGGATATCAAAGACGTTTGGCGTGAAGCTAAAGGTAATGGATTCGACGTGAAGGCCATCCGCAGCATTATCAAAATGCGTAAACAGGATGCACAGGAGCGCGAAGAACAGGAAACCATTCTTGAAACCTATATGCGTGCGCTTGGAATGCTGCCGCTATTTGACCAGGAGGGGCAAGACGAAACACAAGCTTAACGTGGGGTGGCGCAGTCCGGTTAGCGCGCATGGCTCATAACCATGAGGTCGAAGGTTCAAATCCTTCCCCCGCTACCAAATACCCCGAAAGGGGCAACGATAAAACTTTAACTAGGGGAGAGTGCCAATGCAGATGCCGGAAAATACGAGATCACCCATCATGGATGAAGAAGAAATCCGCCTGCTGGAAACTCAGCACGCCAACGAGGGTGGCAACCGCGCCGAGCGCCGACGAAAAAAGGCGCTTGAACGACGCGCCGCTTAAGTCGTTCAGCCAAGCCAGTAGTGGCTTTGTAACACTGGCAGTCACGGGGAGATACTCCTACTAGAGCGCCCATGAACCGCCGTGACAATTCAAAAAAATAGAGAGAGGGGAACGGTATGTTTAGGGACAAACTGACGCACGCGCTCGGCCATGACACATTCAGGGAGGTCATCCGAGCCAAGGTAACGCCATATCGCATGGTGAATTTTATGTGTTCGCTGATCGACGAAGAAATCGAGGCGGTGAATAAAAAAATGGATGCGCTCACCAAAAAGCAGGAGAGCCAAGGCAGTAAAATCCACGTCATTACCACCGCCGGGGAATCAGCATGATTATGCTCTGGTGGAGCTTTCCTTACATCGCCATCGACTTTTGGTTTGGCATTGTGACGCCCCAGCAGAGCGCCGAGATTTTGCCCTTCCCAAAAAAAATTTACCCACCCCATAAAAATTCCATAAATCCCGCCATCAAATAGATAAGGAGAGCACTAATGCAGTTAGCAGCCACCGCCATTAAAGAGCCAGAAACCCACCCCACTGCTGCGCAGAAAGCGGAGCCTTTGAAGCCATACCCGGCCATGTGCTGCGCTGACTGTTTAGAGGCCGCAGGCGGGCGTCAAAAGGTGCACGGTATTGGCTGGCTCGTTGATCGCTGCCCGGTATGCAAAGGCCACACATCGGTTTGCGCCCCGGAGCATTTTGGCCAACCAGCATTGGCGGGATTTGAACAGCCATGAAAGTCTGGAGATGGCGCCAAGCTATTCTGAAATCCGAACTTGGGTCCACCACGAAGCTGGTGCTGCTGGCTCTGTCAACCTACATGAACGACCACGGCGCGGGATGTTATCCCAGCATCGACCAGATCGCACGCGATACCTCCCTTAGTGACCGGGCGGTGACTACGCATATTGGCAATGCAGAGGCGGCAGGCTTCCTCATTAAAAAGAAGCGCAATATGCGCGGCCAATTATGGGATTCAAACGAGTATTACGCGTCTACACCTAGCGATGATGAACCACGTTCACCCCAAAATGAAGGGGTGAACGATATTCACCCCTCTAGCGAATTGGGCAACTTATTTGAGGGTAGGGGTGAATCAGCTTCACCCCTTAAACAGCCAGAGGGGGGAACGTCGTTCCATCAAGGGGTGAAGGACGTTCCAACTAACTCTCCAGTGAACTCTCCAATTAAGAAAGATATATATCCCGAAAAAGGTGGGAAAAAATATCCAGAAGAATTTTCGCAGGTTTGGAATATCTGGCCGGAGCACCGCCGGTGCGAGAAACCGAAAGCCTATGCCGCATGGCGGGAAGCGTGCCGCAGTATCCACCCCACCGATCTGCTGGAGGCAGTGAAGCGATACCTGCAAACCGAAGAAGCCAAAAACAAGTTTGCGCCCTATCCCGCCAAATGGTTCAAAAACGAGCGGTGGCTGGATTTTGAAGGCCCGCAGGCTTCTGCCGCCGCTGCTATGCCTAGCATGGCAGAGCTTGGCGGTGATACCGAAGAAAATCGCCAATTCCTACGCATCATGGACGCCCTGCGCCAAAAGCTAGGTGATGCGGTTTTTAGAAGCTGGCTCCAGCAGCTGCGCGTCGGGCATAAAAACTGCACGGTGCTGACGCTACAAGCTGCAAACGGGTTCAATGCCCGCTGGCTCAAAGAGCACTACGACGCTGAAATTACAAGCGCCGTGGCGGCGGTATGGCCGGAAATCACGACCCTCGAAATCACAGCGCGGGTGGTGCAATGACGCCTGACGAAATCATGATCGCGCTTGCGTTCAAAGAGGTTTCGTTTCCACCAAATTCTAACCAAAAACGCTTTGCCGGCCAAATGATCTGGTTTGCTGAAAAGAAGCCAGAGCACCCGCTCACCCCCAAACAATCTGCCTATCTTCACAAACTCGCGTGGCGTTTTCGCCGCCAGCTTCCTTCTGCAATCTCCAACCTAGGATTACGTTATGACTATTCAAAATCATCGGAAAGACCACACCGGAAAACCCATGCTGCATTTTCTGCAATGGGCTGAAATCGAAGAAGTCGCCCGCGTGCAGGATGATGGCGCGCTGGAGTATGGCCGCGACAACTGGAAGAATGGCACCCCGGAGGATTATGTGTCGCCTGCGCTGCGGCATATTTCCGCATGGCTGCGCGGCGAGAAGCACGACAAGAAATCTGGTCGACACCATTTTGCGCACGCCATTGCCGATCTTCTTTTTGCATTTTGGCTCGATAAAAAGCGCCCGGCCAAATCACCTGAATTCACAGGGTATATCACGACCACCCAGCGCATTGATGGCTGGTATCCGGGAAAGCCGCTGCCTTGCCGCTGCCATGGCCATGCACCCAGCAAATGCCCGCCACCACCGCCACCGCCGCCGGGGTTCAGCAGCCATGCCGAGGCCGACGCAGCGCACGCCAAGGCAATGCACCGCTTAAACCGGGTGCCCTTTGGGTGGGTTGGCTACTACTTCATGCGCCTGTTTAACTGCCCGGCGCATAGCATTCCGCTCCCAGCGGGGAAATACATTGTGGATTGTCAGTCGGGCCGCCCGCGCCCGGCGTGCGAACAAACCAAGTGCAGATTCTGCAATCCCCCAAAGAACGTGACCACCAAACACCTTTGCCGGGTTTGCTTTGAGGACCACAACGATCTGCGGTGCATCCTGCTCGACATGGCGCTGAAAGCCAACACGCCAGCGTGCCTATACCCCAACTGCATTTTATGCCCGCCTCGCATCGAAACCATCAATTACCTCCGCTCCAACTGGAATTGCCAGACCGTTCCCGGTCCGAAAATCCGCGTGGCGTGTGGCCTGCGCAACTGTTTGTTTTGTAACGGTCAATCGGGAAAGTGTTCATAAGATTTCTATAAATTAATGCAGAACGACAGAACGAACTAAAAAAACAACAACTTAGAAGGAATAAAAATATGACCGAGGGACACACTAGGGACAATTTAGAAAAACCGGAATTTGTCGAAACCGTGACGCTTTACCTGATGGGCCTCGGCCATGTGGCCCGGCAGGTGATGGCATCAACTAACGCCACCGATTTTACCGCCTCTACCGAACTCACCCCCGTGGGCGGCGATGAAGTGCTCGACGTGGTCGTAACGGTGAAGGTGCGGAAATAATGGCGACATTCGAAGAACGCACGATATCGACAGGCGAAAAGAGAATACGCGCCGTTGTGCGCCGGGCAGGTTTTCAAACGCTGCGTGCTACCTTCGAAAACAAAAAGAAGGCCCGCGAATGGGCCAGCAAAGAAGAAACGGCAATGCGCGATGGCAAATACCGCCTATCCGCTGCCGCCGACCATCACACCGCCGCCGAGATGATCGACTGCTACCTTGAAAAGGTGCTGCCGCATAAATCCCGCAAGGTGAGCTACACCATCCAACAGCGCGCCCAGCTGCTGTGGTGGCGTCAGCGCATCGGGCAATATAAGCTGGCCAACGTCACCCCGGCGCTTATCGGTGATTGCCGGAATGAACTGCTGGGGGAACGCAGCACGGCCACAGCAAACCGCTATATGGCCGCGCTAAGCCATGTTTACACCATCGCCATCAAAGAGTGGGCATGGCTGGAGCAATCCCCCATCCTGCGCTTAAGTAAGCTTAAAGAGAGCAGGGGCCGCGTGCGCTTCCTTTCGGACGCCGAGCGCGACGCGCTGCTGGGCGCGTGCCGTATGGAAAAGCGCAAGCCATTAGAACTGCTGGTGGTGCTGGCGATATCGACGGGTGCGCGCAAGATGGAAATTCTATCCCTGAAATGGGAGGACGTTGATCTAGAGCGCGGCATCGCCACGGTGCAGGAATCGAAGAACGACGAGCGCCGCCCGCTTTACCTGATGAGCTTGGCAAAGCAAATGCTCATGCGCCACCAGCATCATCCTAAAAGCCGCTATGTTTTCGCCAACCGCTTTGGCAACAGGCCAGTGAACATAGAACGCGAATTCCGCCGGGCCATTGCCCGCGCTGGCATCACAGATTTTCATTTTCACGATCTAAGGCATACCTCCGCCAGCTACATCGCCATGAACGGTGGCAGCGGCGCAGATATTGCCGAGGTCCTTGGCCAGAAGTCGTTGGCCATGGTTAAGCGCTACACGCATCTCTCCAAGACGCATACGGCAGGCGTCGTGGAATCCATGAATGAAAAAGTATTTGGGAAGGAACTATATGACAACACAACAGCCTGAGTCACGCACAAGAGATTATGGCACGGCGGAGCTACGGCAGCACCACCTGGTCACCTATGATGAAACGAGCGAGGTAAAGAAGCGCGCCCGCGTGCTGACCAGCGCGCCGTGCGATTACTACCTGCACCGGCGCAACATCACCCAGCAGCAATGGGAAGCCTCGGAGAAGTTATTCTTCTTCTGGTACCATGGCGCTGAGCGCTCCAACTATGTGACCGTGCGCAATCCGCATGAGCCATCCGGCGGCAAGGGCGACCCTGATAGCAAAATAATCTTAGAGCAGAAATACAATGCTGCCATCAAAGCCCTGCCCAATGCTGTCATCCGCCTGCTGGTCATCAACGTGGTTTGCCATGGCGAGTATCTGGCCACAGTGAATCATTTGGCGATAGGGAAGAATGCACGCATGGAGAAGCTGCGCGATGCGCTCGACATCCTTGCAAAGCACTTCGGGATTCCTGCCTCGTAAAAATAAAACTTGACCGAGGGATTCATATAGGCTAGACCTTCCATAATTTCATAACTGCCACTTCAAAGAACCCGCCCGCGCACACGCGCTGTGGCGGGTTTTTTATTAGCCAGTGTCATGCCCCAGCCATACAAGAGATTATCTGCCAATAAGCGTGGGTATAATCGGACATGGGCTGCGCGGCGAAAAAAGTATTTAAGAGAAAATCCCCTCTGCGTTTATTGCAGGCAAGCGGGTGTGCTTCGTGAAGCATCTGTCGTCGATCACATCAAACCCCATAAAGGGAACGACGCGCTGTTCTGGGATGAGAAGAACTGGCAGTCGCTGTGCAAACCGCACCATGATTCGACAAAGCAGAAAGAGGAGAGCAGGGGCATCCAGTTAGGGGCCGCTGCCGATGGCCTCCCATTGGATGCAAAGCACCATTGGAACAATACTTAATAATCCCAATAGGTTAACACCCCATCTTAACGTTAATGAAGATGAAGACAGGGGGGGGGTCGAAAAGTCTGGGGCCTTTGCCTTGCAGAC
>DIUK01000033.1 GCA_002422995.1 Rhodocyclaceae bacterium UBA6160 | reverse complement strand
ACCCCGGCCATCTGGCGGCATTTTGGCCTGGATTCGCCAACCGCAGCGCCTGCTACCCTGTTCGACTAAGCCACACAACGGTCACCATGCCTTTATTGTCCATTCCCATCCGCGTTTATTACGAAGACACCGATACCGCTGGCATTGTGTATTACGCCAATTACCTGCGCTTTTTGGAGCGCGGGCGAACGGAGCTGTTACGCAGCTTAGGCATCGAACAGTCGGCGCTGGTGACACGGCGCATCGCTTTCGCGGTTCGTTCGGTTAACGCAGAATATTTAAAACCTGCGAAACTTGATGACCTGCTTATGGTCGAAACCCAGGTTGCCAGCGTTGGCCGGGCGCAAGTCATATTTTATCAAGCAGTCAAACGCACTGACGCTACGCAAGAAACGTTATTGTTAGAAGCACAGGTTCGTGTGGCCTGTATCGACCCTGCACTTGGCAAACCCATTGCCATACCACAGGAAATTCATCAACAATTCACCACACTTACGGAAAAATCAGCATGAATATTACGCAAGACCTCTCCATTATCGAACTCATCATGCACGCCAGCCTGGTGGTCAAGCTGGTCATGTTACTGTTGCTGGGCGTCTCTTTCATGTCCTGGTATTACATCTTCCGCAAGTTTTTTTCCATTCGCGATGCGCAAGCCAAAACCGATAAATTCGAACGCGATTTCTGGAGTGGCGGTGACTTGAATGCCTTGTATCAAAGCGCGGTCAATAACCGCCATGAAACGGGCGCGCTAGAGCGTATTTTTGAAGCAGGTTATCGTGAATTCACCAAACTGCGCGGCCAGAAAACGCTGGATGCCGCTACCGTCGTCGACGGCGCTCGCCGCGCCATGCGCGCAACCTATCAGCGCGAAATTGACGATCTGGAATCGCACCTGGCCTTTTTGGCCTCGGTGGGCTCGGTTTCGCCTTATGTGGGTTTATTCGGCACCGTGTGGGGCATCATGCNNGGCCTGTTCGGCACCGTGTGGGGCATCATGCACGCCTTTCGCGGCCTGGCAAACATGACCACCGCCACGCTTTCCGTCGTCGCCCCCGGCATTGCTGAAGCGCTGGTGGCCACAGCCATTGGCCTGTTCGCAGCGATTCCCGCCGTGGTGGCTTACAACCGCTTTGCGCACCGGGTCGATCGCGTCGCGGTGCGCTTTGAGAGCTTTATGGAAGAATTCTCCAACATTTTGCAGCGGCAAACCCGCTAAGATTTTTCTCTTCATTTCTCATACTTTTAGATCAGGGGACGCACATGAGTTCAAGCGGAAAACTGCAAGGCAAAGTCGCCATCATCACGGGCGCTGCCAGTGGCATAGGCAAAGAAATCGCGCTGGTTTATGCGCGTGAAGGCGCAGCCGTTGCCGTGGCGGACATCAATCAGGCCGCAGCGCAAAAAACGGCCGATGAAATCATCGCCGCCGGTGGCCGGGCCATGGGCATCGCCATGGACGTCACCGACGAAGCTGCGGTAAATAACGGTACAGACCAGGTGGCAGCCGCCTGGGGCAGCGTAGATATTCTGATCTCCAATGCCGGCATACAAATCGTCAATCCGATTGAACAGTTCAGCTATGCCGACTGGAAGAAAATGCTGGCTATCCACCTGGATGGTGCATTTTTAACCACTAAAGCGGCGTTAAAGCACATGTACAAAGACAATCGCGGCGGCATCGTGATCTACATGGGCTCAGTGCATTCTCACGAAGCATCGCCCCTGAAAGCGCCTTATGTGAGCGCCAAGCACGCACTGATGGGTTTATCCAAAGTGCTGGCCAAGGAAGGCGCTGCCCACAACGTGCGCTCGCATGTCATCTGCCCGGGCTTTGTGCGTACCCCTTTGGTCGATAAGCAAATTCCCGAGCAAGCCAAGGAGCTAGGCATCAGCGAAGAAGAAGTGGTTAAGCGCGTCATGCTCGGCAACACCGTGGATGGCATATTTACTACCGTAGATGATGTCGCCCAAACCGCGTTATTTCTGGCTACTTTCCCCACTGCAGCGCTCACGGGGCAATCCTTTATCGTCAGTCACGGCTGGTCTATGAAGTAAGCCTAAAAACCATGGCCTCCGCTAAAAATAGTGCTCCTGAAGCACCCACTGCTCCGCTGGAAAAATCTGCGCCCAGTCAACATCAGGCTCAAATTGACGCTTACGATATTGTTGCGCTGGTGTTACAAGGAGGCGGCGCTTTAGGCTCTTATCAGGCAGGTGTCTATGATGGACTGGCCAAGGCAAACATTCACCCCAATTGGGTAGCAGGCATTTCGATTGGCGCGCTCAATGCGGCCATTATCGCCGGCAACCCACCTGAAAAACGGGTTGATCAGCTACACAGCTTTTGGACAAGCATTTGCCAGCAACCTGTCTTGCCAAAAACAGCGGTTGATCCGGCATTGATTGATTTTTTCCCACCTGCTGTTCGTGAATCACTTGATATCTGGGAAGCTTCCCGCGCGATAATCGAAGGGCAGAACGGATTTTTTCTGCCGCGAGCTTTTCCGTGGCTTCTGGCCTTTCATGGCAAGCCTGACACAACCAGTTTTTACGACACGGCCCCCATGCGGGCTACGCTTGAAAAATTTGCCGACTTTGACCGCATCAACGATACCCGGCAGATGCGCGTATCAGTTGGCGCGGTGAATGTGCGCAATGGAAACTTTGCCTATTTTGATAATACAAAAACAACTTTGCGACCTGAGCACTTCATGGCCTCTGGCGCACTACCGCCCGGTTTTGCCGCCGTCGAAATTGATGGCGAATACTATTGGGATGGCGGATTAGTATCCAACACACCTTTACACCATGTGCTAACCGATCAAACCAATGGCTCAGCAACAAAAGATGCGCTCGTGTTTCAAGTCGATTTATGGCCCGCACGGGGCGACGTGCCAACAGACCTTGTAGAGGTCGCTATTCGGCAAAAAGATATTCAATACTCAAGCCGCACGCGGATGATTACGGAATACATGGAAAATACACAAAAATACCGCCGCATGCTGCAAGAGTTAATGGCACTGGTACCCGAATCTCAGCGCGATAATTTTTGGTACAAGCGTGCCGCCAAAACTGCAGACGATAGACGATTTAATGTCATCCACCTGATCTATCAAGATAAAGGCCAGCACCACGCACACTATATGGATTATCAATTTAGCGCGCTTGCAATGAAAAACCATTGGCAGACTGGACTTGCCGATATCAACAATACGCTATCGCATCCTGACTGGCTGGATTTACCGAGCACAGAAAAACCTTTTGTGACGCACGATATGCACCGTCCCAACAACAACTTACCGCAAACGGATCGCTCATGAAACAACGCCGCCTAATGAATGATATTAACGTTGTGCCCTACATCGACGTGATGTTGGTGCTGCTGGTTATTTTCATGGTTACAGCACCCATGGTACAAAGCAGCAGCGTGAATCTGCCCAGCGTAGGCAAATCAGCGCAAACACCGGCGGCCCCGTTGGAAGTCATCGTCAAAGCAGATGAAACCCTTGCTGTACGCGATCGCGCTGAAGAAAGCAGCACCGAAGGGAACGAAAAAACCGTCACCAAAGCCGAACTAGCCGACTACATTCGGCAATTACAAGCAAAAAACCCTCAGCAACCGGTGCTGATTGCTGGCGACAAAGATGTTAAATACGACGCCGTGCTAAGCGTAATGGATGAACTGCAACGCCAACAAGTACAAAAAATCGGACTGCTTGTTAAACCAGGTCGATAACACCCATGACGCTTGACTCTCCCTTTTTACATCCCGACGATAAAACAGGAAAATACCTTTCCTTAATTTTGGCGGTATTTGTCCACATTGTGCTCGCCATGTTTTTGTTTTATGGCGTGCACTGGCAAACCAAAATGCCTAACGTGGTTGAAGTCGAACTTGTCAGCACCATTCAAGCCCCCCCAGCCAGAACAATTATTGAACCCATCGCTAAACCTGTCACCGAACCCTTGCTGCCAGCGCCTCCCAAAGCAGAAAACAAGCTGCCTGCCCCCACAAAACCAGACATCGTCATCAAGGAAAAAGTTAAGGAGCCACCTAAAAAAATTGTCGAGCCAACGCCTGTCGAACCGCCTGTGCCGGACACACCTAAAAAGCCATCCATTTTTGAACAACTCAAAAAGGAGGCAGACCAGTTATTGCAACGCAAAAAATCAGATGCTGTCACCGCTCAATTAACGAAAGAAGCGGCTGCTCGTGAAACCGCATCCCGAAATAAAGCCATGGCCGATTATCTGTCACGTATTCGAGGCAAAATCAGGGGCAACATTGTCTTACCGCCTGACGTTCAAGGTAATCCGGAAGCCGTGTTTGATGTCACCCAGCTACCTAACGGAGAAATTGTCACGACGCGGTTACGACATTCATCGGGCAGTACCGCCTTGGACACCGCCATTGAACGGGCCATTTTAAAGTCCAACCCATTACCCAAGCCTGACAAACCCGACCTTTACAACCGTACCCTTGAGCTCAGTTTTCGCCCGCTCGATGAGTAAACACTAGCCGGTATAATTGTTCCATGAAAATAAAATCCTTATTTCTTGTTTCTTTGCTCAGCACAAGCTTCTTTTTCGCAATGCCTGCTGTTGCACAATTGCGCGTTGAAATTACAGGTGCCGGCGCTAACCGCCTGCCTGTCGCTATTGCTGACTTTGCAGGTGAGCGCACAATCTCTCAAGCGCTCACCTCGGTTATACGTGCTGACCTTGACCGGAGTGGCATGTTCCATCTGATTGATGGCGTTGGCGTACTCGCCGACAACACAAACCCTGCTTTTGCTGACCTAAAACAACGTGGCGCTGATGCCATTGCCGGTGGATCAACCGCAAGATTAGCCAATGGTCGCTATGAAACACGCTTGCGGCTCTGGGACGTACCTAAGCAGAACACGCTCAACATGCAAAACTATGTGCATACCAGCTCACAACTCCGTATGACGGCGCACCGTATTGCAGACGCAATTTACGAAAACCTCACCGGCGAACCAGGGATTTTTTCGACACGTATTGCCTATGTTGTCAAAAGCACAGGGCGTTACGAGCTACAAATTGCCGATGCTGACGGCTCAAATGCACAACCGGCACTTGCCTCGCGTGAACCAATTATTTCACCCACCTGGTCACCTGATGGCAACAAACTGGCCTATGTCTCTTTTGAGGCAAAAAAACCTATCGTTTATGTACATGACCTAGCAACAGCCAAACGTCATGTCGCAGCCAACTTTAAAGGCTCCAACTCCGCCCCAGCCTGGGCACCGGACGGCAACCGTTTAGCCGTTGTGCTCAGCAAGGAAGGCGGCTCCCAACTGTTTATCGTAAACGCCAATGGCAGCGGTGCCACTCGGTTATCCAAGTCTTCTGGCATTGATACAGAACCACGTTTTTCTGCAGATGGTCAGTTTATTTATTTCACTTCTGACCGTGGCGGCAGCCCGCAAATCTATCGTATCCCTGCTAGTGGCGGCAATGCCGAACGAGTCACCTTTGAAGGTAGCTATAACGTCACACCCCGTCCAGCACCCGATGGAAAAACAATGGCCTACATCACCCGGAGTAATGGCCGCTTCCAATTAGCATTGATGGATTTAGCCACCAAGCAAACACAAATCTTGACGGATTCATCCAAAGACGAATCGCCCAGCTTTGCCCCCAACGGCCGGATGATTTTGTACGCAACTGAAGTCGGGGGCCGGGGCGTATTAGCCGCAGTGTCAAGCGACGGTCGCGTTAAACAAAAACTCTCCGTGCAGGCTGCCGATGTCAGGGAACCTGCCTGGGGACCATTAGTCAAGTAATCTATCCGTGCTATTCGTTCCACTGAATTTATAACTTTTATTATGAATAAGGACACTACCATGCGTACTCATCTGCTTTTCTCATCACTCGCTCTGACACTCATTCTTTCCGCCTGCGGCTCTCAACCCCCGGCGCCAGAGCAAAACGCCGCAGGCGTTGAATCTCGGAATCCGTCTAGTGTCGACGCAGGCACATCAACAACCACAAGCCCCGTCGATCGCTTTGACCCCTTGAGCGTGGCAGCCCTCAAAGACCCCCGCAGCCCGCTCTCTAAGCGCAGCGTATATTTTGATTACGACAGCTATAGCGTCAAAGATGAATATCAATCATTGCTAGTGGCTCATAGCAAGTTTTTGGCGGCCAATGCCAGCATGAAAATGCTCATTCAAGGCAATGCCGATGAACGGGGTAGCCGAGAGTACAACTTGGCACTCGCTCAAAAACGCTCGGATGCCATCAAAAAATCACTCTCGCTCCTAGGCGTCTCAGAAAGTCAGATGGAGTCTGTCAGCCTTGGCGAAGAAAAGCCCACTTGTACTGAAGCCACGGAAGAATGCTGGGCGCAAAACCGTCGCGGAGACATGCTTTACTCAGGTGAATTTTAATGCGTCGCATCCTGTTATTTTTCACGCTGCTCGCTGTATTACCCGCACACGCCGGATTATTTGATGACGATCTGGCACGCCAACGCATCGAGCAGCTGCGCAGCGATGTCAATGCACTCACCCAGCGGATTGAAACGGTAAATAGCAATCAAATCAATTTTGCCAACCAGATAGAAAGCATTCGCAGTGAGCTCGCCAAATTACGCGGCCAGCAGGAAGTCATGACGTATGAACTGGATGCAGCACAAAAAAGACAAAAAGATTTTTATATCGACCTGGACAATCGCCTAAGGAAACTAGAATCTGCCACCGGGGAATCCACAGCTACCCCGCCTGCAGCGCCAATAGATAGCGCCCAGGAGACACGCGACTATGAAACCGCGCTTAACCTGCTCAAAGCATCCAAATACAAAGAGGCAAGTACCCACTTTGCCGCATTCCTAACCACCTGGCCAGCTAGCAACCTGCAAGCATCAGCGACCTACTGGGCGGCTTACGCCCATGCACAGGCAAAAGACCACAAACAAGCCGCAACGCTGTTCGGTAAATTTGCTGCCACTTGGCCGCAAGACGAACGCGCACCCGATGCCCTGGAAGCTCAGGCAGACAGTTTGAAAGCCCTTAAAGCAGTCAACAGTGCGCGCGATGTTTTGCAAAAACTAAGCAATACCTATCCCAATAGCGATGCAGGCAAACGTGCTAAACAGCAACTCAAAGCCCTCCCCGCCAAAAAGAAATAATCCGCCTCAGGTCATAAACACTCATGTCTGCTGTCATAACGCAACCTGCTGCACTTCTAGCCAAGCTTAAAGCAACTCAGGAAACAACAGCAGATGCGATAAAAACCCTGCGCATCACTGAAATATTTCATTCCATTCAGGGTGAATCCAGCCGTGTGGGCCTGCCTAGCGTGTTTATTCGTCTCACTGGCTGCCCCTTGCGCTGCACTTGGTGTGATACAGCTTATGCATTTCACGGCGGCAATAGCGTATCGGTTGCATCCATCCTGGAACAAGTGGCTGAATTCAACTGCAAAACCATTTGCGTTACCGGTGGCGAGCCACTGGCGCAAAAAAACTGCCTGTCGCTACTGACCGCGCTCTGCGATGCCGGTCATTCCGTCTCGCTGGAAACCAGCGGCGCGCTGGATATCAGCGGCGTCGACCCGCGCGTCTCGCGCATCGTCGACCTCAAAGCCCCCGGCTCGGGCGAAGCGGAAAAAAACCGCTGGGAAAATCTCGATTTGCTCACCCCGCACGATGAACTCAAACTCGTTTTAGCATCGCGGGAAGATTATGAATGGGCCATCGCAGCGTGTCACGAGCGCCGACTTTTCGAATGTTGCCCAGTGTTATTTTCTCCCGTGCAAGGCCAGCTCGATCCCGGGCTGCTCGCGCAATGGATTATTGACGACAAACTACCCGTGCGTTTTCAGTTGCAATTGCACAAAGTGCTGTGGGGCAATACGCCAGGACGCTAGGCCATCTCGCAACACCCGTTAAAGCTGTAGAAAAACCCGATTTCACGCGCCCAGCGACGCAAAAAACGGCGTGGATTGTTCCGCGCCATTTTNNCTAGGCCATCTCGCAACACCCGTTGCACAAGGTCAATCCCCTAGCACGCGATTAGCGAGCGCACTTTTTGTGAATGTCGTACTCCCGCCCATTCCACCGCCAAACCGGGAAGCAGTTTCCCGGCCCGCCTATTTCGATATCAGGAAAACCTTTGTGCTTGGTTTTCAACACGGAATACATGCCAGGAAACCCGAACTGCGGCTTCCATTGGCCTTGCTTGTTTTTAATGTACAGGTTCATGCTCACACCTGCCATGCCACCAAGACAAGTACCATGAACTTGCGTGAATACCTCCGGCTGGCCATCACCATTAAGGTCAATCACCTCGGCATCGTAATCAACTGATTCATTGCACGACGGCTCAAAATATTTTCCCTTGGCAGATTTAAGCCCCCCACCGGTTGCTTCAGCAATGATTTTATTGTTTGCCTCTGTTGGAGAAGCGGCAAAAACCGGCGGGATCAATGTTGCAAAAGTAACGCATACTGCAGTTAAAAATCCAGCAGAAAAAATGGCGTAGCGCATTATGTTCTCCTATGAAATGGCAAAGGCTTACTGCAGCTTTTACCTGATGTCGGCAATTACAGTCATTTTGCGCCCCTGAGATGGCAATTAAACGGTGAAATTACTCATTTGGGTCACAGGGATGCGTAACTTGCCAGAAGCCAGGATATCCCACGGCTTATTGCTATGCATCAAAACGATAATCCAGATTTACAAAACTGTAAATAGCGGAACTTTTGCAAAAGTCGGCGCTGGTGAGACGGCGAAAAACAGAAAAATAGCGCTAACAGAACGCCTTTAATCCAATGGCTGAAAACCAAACCGCTGCATGTACTCAATCTTTATGCACAGATTTTCTACCACGATCAATCCTGCGGCTTCTGCCAGCACCGTGGCTTGCGGGTTGATCACGCCGAGTTGCAACCAAAGACTTTTGGCGCCAATGCGAATGGCATCTTGTGCAATGGGCAGCACGTCTTCTGATTTACGAAACACATCCACCATATCCACCGCACGCG
>DIUK01000051.1 GCA_002422995.1 Rhodocyclaceae bacterium UBA6160 | reverse complement strand
AAGGAACTCGTCACCCATCACGTCGGCGGGTATCTGAAGATCGCGCCCGAGCATATCGAAGAAGGCCCGCTCTCGAAAATGATGAAGCCGGGCATCGGCAGCTATGACCGCTTCAAGCAGCTATTCGAAAAATTCTCCAGGGAAGCGGGCAAGGAACAATACCTGATCCCCTACTTCATCGCCGCCCACCCCGGCACGACCAATGAAGACATGCTGAACCTCGCCCTGTGGCTGAAGAAAAACGGCTTCCGCCTGGATCAGGTGCAAACCTTTTTGCCCACCCCGCTGGCCATTGCCACCGCGATGTGGCACACCGAAAAAAATCCTTTACGTAAAGTCACCGACACCTCCGAAGAGGTCACCATCGTGCGCTCCGGGCGACAACGCAAACTGCATAAAGCGTTTTTGCGCTATCACGACCCGGCCAACTGGCCCATCCTGCGCGAAGCCTTGCGCGGCATGGGGCGCAGCGATTTGATCGGCCCCGGCAAACGGCATTTAATACCGCTCACGCAACCGGGCGGCACGCTGGCATCGGGCGAACGCGCCGCGATGCAAAAGTCGGCGCTGGTGACACGGCGAGAAGAAAATACAGGAAATAAGCTCAACACTCATCGAAAGACAAATAATCCGCAGAGAAAAGCTCTCCTCAACAACAAAACCCCACATCGCTAACCTACGGGAATTAATCTACTTGTTGGCTAAAAGCGCAGAAAAATAGTGTATGGTCTTTTCAAGACCTGACTGCAACGACGTGTTGGCCTGCCAACCAAGCGCTGACTTTGCAAGAGCCACATCCGGCTTACGTTGTTTTGGGTCATCCTCTGGCAATGGTTTAAATACAAGTTCAGAACGCCCCCCGGTTAAACGAATAACTTCCTGGGCCAACCCAATCATGCTGTATTCATCCGCATTGCCCACATTAACCGGGCCAGTAAATTCGTCTGGGCTATTCATCATGAGGAACATCGCTTCGATCAGATCGTCCACGTAGCAAAATGATCTCGTCTGGCTTCCATCACCGTAAATCGTAATAGGCTGGCCTGTAAGCGCTTGAACGATAAAGTTGCTTACCACTCTACCGTCATCAGGATGCATGCGTGGGCCATAAGTGTTGAAAATCCGAATCACCTTGATCCGAAGTTTGTGCTGACGATGGTAGTCAAAAAATAAGGTTTCAGCACATCGCTTGCCTTCGTCATAGCAGCTTCGCGGACCAATTGGATTGACCCTTCCCCAATACCCTTCAGGTTGCGGGTGCACATCAGGGTCACCATAAACTTCACTTGTAGAGGCTTGGAGAATCTTCGCACGCAGTCTTTTAGCAAGCCCGAGCATATTGATTGCCCCATGAACACTTGTCTTTGTGGTCTGCACAGGGTCATGCTGATAGTGCACTGGCGAAGCAGGACAAGCCAGATTGTAGATTTGATCCGCCTCAACATAAAGAGGGAAAGTAACATCATGGCGCATTAACTCGAAACGCGGATGATCTAGCAGGTGACTCACATTAGAGCGTCGGCCAGTAAAAAAATTGTCGACACAAAGCACATCGTGCCCCTCTGCCAGCAAACGCTCACAAAGATGAGAGCCTAGAAACCCAGCACCACCCGTAACGATTGATCTAATGTTATTCATAAATAATTGATCTCACCCGTCAAATTCAACTTGAACTGTTTCACATTAAATGCCCATAGTGGCTCATTGCGACAATGACCACCTAAAGCTCATCCCTACACGTTTATCTTTTTTGTATTTAAAGCTGAAAGTTAAGGTGCTTCTTAACAAATCTCACCAACTCCAATATATCGCTCTCAGCACTGCATTGTTCTCGCATAGCTTTAATTGAAGTATTGATAGTTTCGTCAGTTAACACATATTGAACCATTTCAGTCATCTGACTGGAGGTAACATTCTGAATATTGCCGCGAAGCCCAGTACGTTTTGAAAAAACGCGAGCTGCATTTCCAAACTGATCTGTCCATGCAGGAAAGACCAGCATAGGCACTCCTGAATTTATGCACTCGCGCACAGTCCCGGCACCGCCCCAAGTGATGGCAAGGTTTGCTTTTTCCAATACCGCAAGCTGAGGGAGCCGCTCAAATATATGAATATTTGATGGATATTGATCCTGCACCAAGACCTCAGAAAAAGATCCACACGCCAGAAGTAATTGCCAATCTTGCTGACTTGAAAAGCACGCCAAAACAACCTCGAGATAGCGCTTTGCCATCTGATTTCTTTTTGAAAGACTAACTCCTGGGTTTTTTCGACCATTCCCAGATGAAACCCTGTCACTACCAAAACCACCTGTAGTACTGATATTGCAATAGATAACAGGCTTACTTAAATCCAGTCTTGACCAGTCAAAGTCAGATTTTTTTCTCCAGAGATCTGATGTACCAAAATAACATCGCGCTGGATTTGATTTAATTGCAAGCCAGTCCATCATGTGGTGTCCAAATACGACCTGCGGAATCAACGGTCTTCTTTTCCACTCGCTCCAAGCCGATCCCCAACCAAACTGCCTTAGCTCTTGCTCAAATCCGATGTCACGAATTTGATCGAAAAATTTTTTGAAAGATTGCTTCAAAAAATCCACCAACTCATAAGAGTAGATTCGCCCTTTAGTGCTTATCGTCCATCCCCATAGCCATCGATAAAGAGCCCTGTAAAAAACATTCGGCCTTCCTTTTCCGGATGAAATTCGCGAAGAAAAGATGGGTGGATAATCAGAACTGAACTGAGAAGAGAAGGTGTAGGAAATCAGAGCTGTTGGTATTTTATTTTTTGCAAGCGCAACAGCGTAGAGATTTACATCATTCCGGACATCATCAATGAAAAAAATATCTAAATTATTTTCCTTGATCAAATGAACTAAGCGCTGCTGTTTTAACAAAACACTTGGGCTATGCCGTGTTAATCGTCTCCATAAATTAAATTTGCTTACGATACTTTGCTTCGTCACTGAATAAACTGATTCGGTAATAGGCAAAATCTCAATAACCCCAAACCCATTGTCCTTAACATAGTCAATAAATAGGCTCCCTTCATTGACTAGAAAAATAACACTATGACCGCGTGATTGAAGTGCATTAGCAAAGCCAAACGCAGCGTTGTAACAAGAATGCTCGGCAGTAAGGAATAACCCGATGTTGTAGTGTTTTTTCATCTCAGCATGTGGCATGTCTTTGGTTATTCTTGCTTCAAAAGATGGATGGATGATTATGCCACTGATCTATTTCCCTGAGATTTATTTGGTGCCACTGCTCACTGCTGTCCGGTTCAATTTAAGGATAAATTGCTGTAATGGACGATTGATGCGGGCTTCCGAGGTGCGGTACCTTGGAAAATATAGCGCGCCGGTGCCAGGCAAATGCGCCGTGATGCAAAAGTTATGCTTCGCGGTATCCAGCCGGACGGCGCTGGTGACTCGGCGCGAAGCAACATATCCTGGACGACGCATGACGCCTGGCATACCAGGAAACTCACCCGCGAGCAAACTGCGCCACCCAACCAGCGTGCCACGGCATCCGCTGTCTCAGCGCAAGAGCGGATAGCGTCTGACAAACAGCTTTATCGTTTGCATCCATGTCATGGATGCGTTAATCAGGATATAAAAACCGTGACCCCTCGGGTTTTTCAAGGAAGTCTCCCCACAAACCCCACTCCGTTTGATCTTCGGAAATTGAGCCAAAGACCCACAATGCGGCTATACGTAGTTGTGGAACAACAACGGTTTGCGGATCAAAGTGCACCTGTCTATTCAGCCGAATAGCTACGGTAAGCTCCTTCGAGTCACCATACTTATTGAGGGAATCAATTATTTTCTTCAGTGACGTAGTACTGTTGAGTTCCGAGGGAACAAATTCCTTCAGTTGAACAGGGGCAAAGTGCTGAACATCTCCCACCATACAAGAAGCAACAAAGTCATAGTCTTGCGATTCTCCACGTGCAAGAAAAACCGTTTGCCCAATGCGTTGTCCCATACCGTAGCAAAAGAGAGCAGCATCTCTTGTCTCTCGCCATTCCTTCAGATTGTTAGTTCGAAGCCGTTTAACCTTTGGATCAAGGACTGATACCGCTAGCGGACCTTCCAATTTTTTCAACTCAATTAGAAAATCCTTCGGATCTCGAAACTCGAGCTTTTGGATTTCTCTAAGACGACTACGATCCATGGCAGATATCCACTCGGTTATCACCCTCCTGCTGCCCATACCCAGCAAACTTGGCAATCACCTCATCCATCTGCGCCGCTGTCAGCAGCTTGGGCGTGCCCAGTTGCAGCACGCGCCAATACTGCTCGCACAGGGTTTCCAGTTCCACGGCCAGGGCCAGCGCATGTTTCAGGTCACGGCCGTACACCACCATGCCATGATGCGCCATCAGGCAGGCTGAACGGTCTTGCAGCGCAATGAGCATGGCATCCGACAAGGCTTGTGTGCCGAAGGTGGCGTATTCAGCGCAGCGCACGTCCATGCCGCCAAAGCGCGCGATCATGTAGTGAAATGGCGGAATGTTTTGCTGCTGGCAGGCCAGCGCGGTGGCGAATGGTGAGTGCGCGTGGATAATCGCGCCGGCCGCCGGAAATGCGGCATAAATGTCGCGATGAAAGCGTAATTCGGATGACGGTTTGCGGCGATTGAGCGGCGAGTCTGGCACACCCGCCGTCTCACCAGCGCCGATTTTTATCCCGACTTTTACCATATCGTCCGGCGTGCAGTCTTGATGTTCAATGCCGGTGGGCGTGATGATGAGTCCGTCGGCATAACGCACCGAAACATTTCCCGCACTGCCACGGTTGAGGTCGTGCGCTATCAATTCACCAGCGGTAGCCAGCACGCTCTCGGCGAGTTGATATATCTCCTGGTTCAGGTTTTCCATTGCGCCAATTCCTCCGGGGCGACCACGCCACGTTCCGAGATGATGCCGGTGATCAAATGCGCTGGCGTGATGTCAAACGCAGGATTGACCACCGGCACATCGCCCGCGCCCAGCTCTGCGGCAGCGCGCTCTTCGATGGGAACGTCCTGCCCTGACGCGTATGAAAAATCTATCGTGGATAACGGTGCTGCGACATAAAACGGAACCCCATGCGCCGCTGCGGCGAGTGCTTTCAGGTAAGTGCCTACTTTGTTGGCCGTGTCGCCATTGGCGGCGATGCGATCCGCCCCGACAATCAGCATATCCACCTTGCCCTGCATGATCAGCAAGCCCGCCGCATTGTCGGCAATCAAGGTATGCGGCACGCCCGCTTCGGCCAACTCCCACGCGGTGAGCAAGCCCTGATTACGCGGACGGGTTTCGGAAACCCAGACATGCACGGCAATGCCAGCGGCATGTGCTGCGTAAATCGGGGCGAGTGCCGTGCCATGGGCAACCGTTGCCAGGCGGCCAGCGTTGCAGTGGGTCATGAGGTTGAGCGCGTCACCTTTGGGGGCCATGCCTTGCAAAATCCGCAGGCCATGCGCGCCGATGGCGGCATTGGCTGCGATATCTTCCGTAGCGATGGCGGCGGCCTCATGCCAGGCCCTCTCACGCCGCCCCCCAAGAGTACTTGCTTCGCGGCGTGTCGCCAGCGCCAGTGCGTTGCATCCCTGCGGGAACTTTTTCAGAACGCGTTCCATGCGAGCCAGCGCCCAGTGCAGATTCACCGCCGTCGGACGGGTAGTGGCCAAAAGATCAATCACGCGCTTGAGCTGGCTGTCGGATTCACTATCGGATTCATCGTGACGCAGCCCCAGCGCCACACCATAAGCAGCGGTCACGCCGATCAGCGGCGCTCCGCGCACCTGCATGCTGCGGATGGCGTGTGCCGCATCTTCAGCGGTATTCAAGCGCACCTGCACGGCATGATGCGGCAAGCGCGTCTGGTCAAGGATGAGGACGCTCTCGCCATCCTCGACCAGCGTCGGATGTATTACGTTCAGTTCAGCTTGCCGTGACAATGCTTGTATTTCTTGCCGCTGCCGCAGGGGCAGGCATCGTTGCGGCCGACTTTTGGCGCGGCCTGCGCAGGCATCGGCTTATCCTCCACCCTAGTCAAGGCTTCATCCATATCGGCATGCTGATACTGCACGTGTTCCAGTTGCGGCGGCACTTCTGCTGCTTCGAGCTGCTCTTCATTACGCACCTCAACTGTCATCAAGAGCTTGGTGACGTCAGCCCGCACGGCCTGCAGCAAGCCTTCAAACAGGTCAAACGCTTCGCGCTTGTATTCCTGCTTGGGATTTTTCTGGGCATAGCCGCGCAAATGGATGCCCTGGCGCAGGTGGTCGAGCGCCGACAGGTGTTCGCGCCAATGCGTATCCAGGCTTTGCAGCATGACGTTACGCTCAAACCCTGCCCAGGCGGCTGGATCAACAGCGGCTGTTTTAGCGGCATAAGCCGTATCAGCCGCTTCGATCACGCGCGTCAGCAAATCTCCATCGGTGAGCTGCGGCTCGGCCGCCAGCCATTCGGCAATTTCAAGCTTAAGATGCAGCTCACCAGCTAACGCACTTTCCAAGGCGGAAATTTCCCACTGCTCTTCCATGCTATCGGCGGGGATATACAGGCGGAAAGTGTCGTGAATAAATCCCTGCCGCATGCCAATAATAGTTTCGCTGATGTCATCGCTACCGAGCAATTCATTGCGCTGCTGATAAATCACTTTGCGCTGATCATTCGCCACATCGTCGTATTCCAGCAACTGCTTACGGATATCAAAGTTGCGCTGCTCTACCTTGCGCTGGGCGGATTCCAAAGAGCGCGACACCAGCGGATGCTCAATCGCTTCGCCTTCAGGCATTTTCAACCGCACCATGATGCTGTTCAGTCTGTCGCCAGCAAAAATCTTCAACAAGGCATCGTCCAGCGCCAGATAAAACCGCGATGACCCGGCGTCACCCTGCCGTCCGGACCGCCCGCGCAACTGGTTATCAATCCGCCGTGACTCGTGCCGCTCCGAACCAATGATATGCAAACCACCCGCTGCCAGCACCTGGTCGTGCACGGTTTGCCACTCGGCTTTGATTTGCGCAATGCGCTGCGCTTTTTCTTCTGCAGATAATGCCGCATCTTCCTGAACTGCATCGATCATTTTTTCGATATTGCCGCCCAGCACAATATCGGTGCCGCGGCCGGCCATGT
>DIUK01000024.1 GCA_002422995.1 Rhodocyclaceae bacterium UBA6160 | reverse complement strand
CGCGCCAGCACTTCTTCTTCGGTATCAAACGGGGCAATGTGGCAGCAAGGGCCGAACACTTCTTCTTTGACGACCGACGCCGTTTCCGGCAAGCCCGTCCAGATAGTGGGCTGCACCCAGCAACCGTTCGCCAATTCACCCGGCATATCGGGCACGCCGCCACCGGTGACGATCGTTGCGCCTTCCGCCTTGGCTTTGGCGTAATACGACAACACTTTTTGCTGATGCTCCTTGCTGATCAAGGGGCCCATGTTGGCGGTTTCATCATCCGGCACACCGAGCTTCAAGCCTTCGGCGCCTTTTTTCATTGCCGCGACAAACTTCTCGAAAATCGGCCGTTCGACATACACCCGCTCGGTGCCCAAACACACCTGGCCGCAGTTGGCAAAAGCCGAACGCATCGTGCCTTCAATTGCGGCATCAAAATCGCAATCGGCAAATACGATAGCGGCATTTTTGCCGCCCATCTCCAGCGACACAGGGCGCGCGCCTTTGGCGGCCGCCTTCATGATCACTTCACCCGTGCGCGTCTCGCCGGTGAAGGTAATTGCATTGACCCCCGGATGGCCGGTCAGGTAAGCGCCTGCAGAATCGGGACCAAAACCATTAACCACGTTATAAACGCCTTTGGGCATGCCCACTTTATTCATGACTTCGCCCAGCAGCAAGGCAGTTTGCGGCGTTTCTTCCGATGGCTTGATCACCACGGTGTTGCCGCAAGCCAAGGCCGGACCCACCTTCCAGGTCATCAGCAATAAAGGCAGGTTCCACGGGCAAACCACACCGACCACACCTACGGGAGAACGGTAACCGTAGTTGATTGCGCCCTTGCCGTCTGGCGTGGCGGTCTCGAAAAATTCCGTCGGCACGTTTTTCACGACATCAGCAAACACCTTGAAGTTCGCCGCGCCGCGCGGGATGTCAATGTGGCGCGCCAAGTTGCGGGGCTTGCCGGTGTCGGCACATTCAGCGGCTAAAAAATCCTCAAAGCGCGCATTGATTTCATTGGCCACGGCATACAGCAACTCAACACGATCTGCCACTGCCATCTGCCCCCAGGGGCCATTCAACGCGGCGCGTGCAGCTTTGACCGCTGCATCCACTTCGGCCTCGCCCGCTTCACACACTTGCGCAATCACCGAGTTATCCAAGGGCGAGCGCTTTTCAAACCATTTATCGTTGCTGACAAACTCGCCGTTGATAAAGTTTTTTAACTGTTTCACTATTTATCCTTTTGACTGATTGCTGTTGCCCATATTACCAACGCATCTTTCGTCTTATAGAAGACTTTACGCATCAGACCGAGACCAGATCCATCACAATGCCATTCTCATGCAGCAACAGAAAAGTCGGCGCTCGCGATACGGCGCTTGTCTTGAAAAAGCGAATGATGGCGTCATTCATTCGATCAGGCAGACTCTTAATCACCCTGCCCAGATATTTCACCAAGCTGCGAAGTATAAACCTTAGCCAGAGTCCACGGGAACCCTTCCAAGAGTAAGGGCAAGAACTACTGACGTCAGGAGTTCTTGCCCTTATGAGCTATCTTGATGAGCCAACTTGATCCACCAATCTATGCACCTGCTGCGTGAAATGCCTGCAGGCTGGTTGCGTCAGTCGCTAGTCAACTAGCAACGATATTTACTTTCGCACATCTTTGCCCAAGCCCTGCCATTGGCTTCGGTTGCAGCGCGCCAATCGTCGGGAATGTCCTGATAAGGCGCACGGCATGGACCCGCCTTGATGTAACCCGCTGCATTACAACGCAGCTTTTCAACTTGCACGTTGTATTTAGCCAGATCCTTGAAGTCAGGAATCGCATTGGGCAAACCATGAATATCGTGCATGATCTCGCCCATACGCGCTTTATCTCCCGCATCAATCGCTTTTTGCAGGGCAACCACAGGTTCCGGACCCATCACGCAGCCCGTGGACCACATGCCTTTCAAGCGATCACCCACCATGTCATACGCCGTTGGTGCAACAAAATCGATCGGCAAGAATTGCACGTTGGGCGCAGCATCCATGCTGGCGGGCAAATCAGCCAGCATGTTCTTCGGATCCATCAGATTGCCTACATATTTGCAGGTCACCACCGTCGGGCAGCGCTTGCCCACACCGGCCCAGAATTCAACCGGGAAAGTGGATTTGAAGAACAATGGGTTGGCATACACCATCAAACCCATGTCAGGCACAGCCTCGGCCAGATCAGCATAAAACTGCACTGAATTGCTAATGGTCGGCGTCTGCCACAAAGGCAAACCTACAAAACCACCTTCCGCACCGAGTTCGCGGAACAACCTCATCTGACGCACGGTCTCTTTTGTGCCCAGCGTGGTAATGCCTGCAAACACAGGTACCCGGCCACGTGCGACTTCAATGATGGTGCGCGTGAAAGCCAGTTTTTCTTCCAGCGACAGCGCCGCGCATTCGCCCGTCGTGCCATTCGCGGCAATGGAACCAATGCCTGCAGAAATCAGCGCTTCGGTCATGCGCGCGGTTTCGTCCAGATCCACGGAATCATCAAACTGCCAGCCGCCTTGGCCTTCTTTGCAGGGAGTGGGAATCATGGCGGAAACGCCACGGATATCGTCTTTAGTCAGCATGGAAAACTTTCCGGGTTGTCATCAAATGCAGCATCTTACAGAACAAAAACCCTAAAGTCAGTTATGAATGCCGAAATGAACATTATTTGCTCTCGCTATACCGAGGCCTGAATTTGCTGCAGAACGCGCACGCTTAACGCTGCAAATCAACGCTTTATCCACGACGGTGAAAACCTGCAGCGATCAGTGCGTATATCGCTCGACCATTCTGCCGCCGTAGTACCAGCGCCGACTTTTTATGGTCACGATGCTTATGTAAAACCCTCGGCCGCCTTTTCGGGCGCACCCCGCGTCATCTGCCACCATCAACATAGTTGCGCTAAAAAGAAGACCCCGGCTGCTGCAAAAATAACCGCTCGCTCTCCGTCGATTCGCGTCCGAGAATGGCATTGCGATGCGGGAAACGGCCGAATTGCGCAATCACCTCATGGTGTCGTTTAGCATAATCCAGCGCAGAGGCAAACGCTGACTCATGGCCTGGTGGTGCATCATCAAGCAGACAGGTAA
>DIUK01000059.1:27213-29707 GCA_002422995.1 Rhodocyclaceae bacterium UBA6160 | reverse complement strand
GGATGATGGCGTGGCGACGATCACTTTGGCCAGGCCAGAGAGCCGCAATGCCATTAACTCGGCCATGCGCGAAGAGCTCGGGGCGTTGGTGCGCTACATTTTGAACGAGCAATCCATTCGTGCTGTGGTGCTCACCGGCGCAGGCGATACCTTTTGCGCGGGGGGCGATTTGCTGGGCATGGAAGGCGTTAATTCCGCCATCATGCGGCAGCGCTTGATGGCAGCGCATGCTTACCTTACTGAGCTGATGAATCTTGATCGCCCAGTGATTGCCGCCGTGGATGGTACGGCTTATGGTGCCGGGTTTAGTTTGGCGATGGCGGCTGATATGGTGGTGGCATCGAATCGTGCCCGCTTTTGCATGGCCTTTATGCGCGTGGGTTTGCTGCCCGATTATGGCGCGATGTACACCCTGCCGCGCGTAGTCGGTTTGCAGCGCGCCAAAGAAATGATTTATTCCGCGCGTGAAATTTCGGCGGAAGAAGCCTTGCGGTTGGGCATTGTGCTGGAACTGCACGAACCGCAGGATGTGTTGCCGCGCGCACTGGCCATGGCGCACGCCATGAAGCATATTTCGCCGACGGCGTTTGGTTTTACCAAGCACAGCTTGAACCAGTCCTACGAGAGCAGCCTGGCCACCATGCTGGGTTTGGAAGCGGCCGCACAAAGCATGGCCGTGGCAACACCAGAATGCACCGGGGCAATCGCGCGGTTTGCAGCCAAGCAAGCGCCCGCTTACACGTGGCCTAAAAATACGCTCTGAAATTACCTATTTAATTAACCAGGATCGGAATAAAAAATAATGTCCCATTCATTTACCAATGACGAAATAGCGCAACTCAACGGTGGCCAGGGCGATACGCTATATGGCGATGGCGCGTTGGTGGTGTTAAAAGCGCTGCTTGAATCCGGCATCAGCTATTTTGGCGGCTACCCTGGCGCGCCCACCGCCAATGTGCTCGATGCCTTTGCCGATGCTTATGAGCCGATTTTGAAGGATTATGGCTGTTATTTTGAGACATCCAGCAATGAAATGGCCGCAGCGGCCCTGCTTACCGCCTCTGTTTTCGAGCCCGTGCGGGGTGCTGTGACCTGGAAGGTGCTGGGCAACGGCGTGGGGCAGGATGTGGTCGATCACGTCTCGCAACTGGGTGTGAAAGACGGCGCGATGGTTATCGTTGGCGAGGACTACGGTGGCTCCAGCACCACGGTGCTGCAGCGTACCTTGCCTTGGGGGCAGAAAATTGGCATGCCGGTGATCGATCCGCGCCATGATCAGCAAGTGCTGCATCGCATGGTGAAAGAAGGTATGGATTTATCGCGCGACAGCAATTCGGTGGTCGCTTTGTTGTTAAGGCCGCAACACTCGCACGCCAATGCCGAGATTACCGTGGGCGACAATGTGCTGCCTAAAATCAGCACGGTCAATAAGTTGAAAGAATTCCGCCGCGACCCGACCATTTTTGCTTTGCCGCCGTATTCATTCCAGCAAGAAGCCAAGCGCTTTGAGGAGCGCCTGCCCACGGCCACGCGCCTGATTGTCGAGCGTAACTTGAATGAGTTCTTTGGCAACGAAGACGCCAAAATCGGCATCATCACGCATGGCACAACGTTTAACACCACCCTGCGGTTACTCAGCATCATGGGCTTGGCGGACGAATTTGGCGCGCTCGATCCGCGCATTCATCTGCTGCAACTCAATGTCATTTATCCATTAAGCGATGAGCAGGTCGCAGGCTTTATTGGCGATAAAACCCACGTGCTGCTGGTAGAAGAAGGTCAGCCGGATTTAATGGAAAGCCATATCCGCGCTTTGATTCAGAAAAAAGACATCCGCGTGAAGTTTTTTGGCCATGATTTAGTGCCCAAGTATGGCGAGCTGATTCCCGAAAAACTCGGCCCCGCCTTGGCGCAGTTCCTCATGCAGGCGATTCCCGAGACGGGTACAGCGCCGGGCGATGCGGTGCAGGGGCTGATCAACCGCAAACGCCAAGCGGTGGGAATGTTCCCCGCGCCTGTGCCGCCACGCTTCCCGACTTTCTGCACGGGTTGCCCCGAGCGGCCGGTGTTTTCGCAAATGAAGATTCAGGAGTACACCACGGGGGTGAAAGACTGGCATGGGGGAGATGTGGGTTGCTATGGCATGGCCGGGTTTATTCCATTCCAGATGTCGGACTCNNGAGCAGCACAATGTGTCGGTTGTGGGGGACGGCACGCTGTGGCACAGCGCGTTCAACACGTCCGCTGCGAATGCTATTTATAACCGCCAGGACAGCACTTATATTGTGCTGGACAACAAATGGACCGCCATGACCGGGGCGCACGAAAACCCCAACGTGGGCAAGCTGATGACGGGCGAAGCGGTTGGCACGGAGATGAGCATTGTCAAAACCTTTGCCGCGATGGGGGTGAAGAAGATAGAAACTGCTAATCCGTACAACTTCCGCGACTTTCAGGACAAGATGAAAAAGATCCGGCGGGACGCGAAGATTCC
>DIUK01000059.1:3263-27139 GCA_002422995.1 Rhodocyclaceae bacterium UBA6160 | reverse complement strand
CGTTTGGGCGTGGATGCGGAAGTGTGCGTTGGGGATCATGCCTGCATGCGCTTTAACGGTTGCCCGTCGCTCACCCTGGCCGATGGGCCAAACAGCTTGCGCACGGCACCGGTGGCGGCGATTGATACGAACTGTGTGGGCTGTGGCGTGTGTGGCGAGATCACCACGGCGGCGCAATTGTGCCCCTCTTTTTACAAAGTCACCAAGATTGAAAATTCGAGCTGGCTGGAGAAAATCAAGGCGGGTATTTCTCGCCTGATGACGGGGGAATCAGCAGCAAAAGCAGCGAAATCTGTTGCTTGATTTGGTTGGTTGAAAGTTTTAGAGTTATTTCAGGCATCATTATTTTATTTTATAAATACATAACAGGAGGAGATCAGCATGGCCGTATCAAGACTGAGTTACCTGAGTATTCGTGCCCTTGATTTAGCCGCCAGTGAGAAGCACTACACGCAAGTGGTTGGTTTGCGTGTCACTGGTAGGGCACCGGGGCAGGTGTATTTGCAGGCGCATGAATCGCAGGATCATCATTGCATTATTTTGAATGCTTCTGATCGCGCAGGTTTGGATCACGTTGGTTTTAAGGTGAATGATCCAAATGATTTGAATGAAGCAGAAGTTGTTGCCAAGGAATGGGGATTAAAGACCCATCGTGTGGCGGCTGGGGTAGTAATGGGGCAGGGCGAAGGATTGAGTATCGAGTTGCCTTCTGGCCATATTTTCAATTTGTTCTATCACGCTGAAAAAGTCGGCTATTCGTATGGCATGAAGGATCCAGACATTATTCTGGATGACCTTGAAGGTATCTGGCCTGTCACGCATTTGGACCACACGCTATTAGCCGGTAATGATGTGGATAAAACGGCCAAATTTCTGCGTGAGGCGCTGGATTTCAATTTGACCGAAACTATTCACGGCCCGGATGGCCAGCCGTTTGCGTTTTTCATGACGGTGAGCAATACGATTCACAATGTTGCCTTCGCGCCAGGCCCACCCAACAGCTTGCATCATATTGCTTTCTACGTGAGTGATAGAGCAGATGTGATTCGGCGCGTGGATATGTTGAAGCATCGAAAAGTTGCGACTTTTGATTATGGCATCAGCCGTCATGGTGTTGCCGGGGTGACAACTGTCTATTTTCATGACCCATCAGGAAATCGCAATGAATTCCAGTGCGGTGTGTATGAAGCCTCCAATGTGCGCGACAAGATTCCTCCAATTGTCTGGGCAGGTGAAAATATTCCACGGGGTGTTTTCTATTATGAGAGTGCGGTGTTGGCTAACTTCTTCGAGGTGGTGACTTAAGCCATCAGCATTTGATTTTTTAGCAACGGTTCACTACTCGGCTCATTCAAATTATTCGGAGGATGTAAGAAATGGCTTTACTTCGTCGAGGTATTCATCGGTTGGGCTATGCTCGCATCGCGGTGAAAGATTTACGTTTACTCAAAACACGTGATTTTTATGCAAATGAAATGGGTTTGCTGGAGACCGGTATAGAACCTAATCGGGTGATGTTTCGTTGCTGGCACGAACCGTACAAGTTTTCTTTTGTTGTAGATCAAAATGAAAACCAAGGCTTGGTAGAAATTGGTTTGCATGTGCGTGATGATCTCGACCTGGAGAATTTCCAGCAGAAACTCGAAGCTGCGGGTGTGAAAGTTCAAGTGGCAGCTGCAGATACAGAATTGAAGGGCTTGGGCAAGTCGATTGCGTTTGATGTGCCGGCTGGCCCGCGCATTCGCCTGTTTGCGGATATTCAGCAACTGGGCTATGTGTCTGGTTTTGAAGGCCCTGACTGGGTTGCGCCTAAAGCGATTCGTGGCACGGCGGCACCGCTTAATATTAACCACGTGGCGATTACCTCGCCTGATCCGGAACGGTGCAGCGCTTTTTTGGCTGACATGCTGGGATTTCTGACATCAGAAAAAATTGTCGATGAAAAGGGCAAAACCATTTCGGCGTTGTTGTTCCGCATGGCAAAAAATGTGGGCGGACAAGAAATTGCCATTTACCCGGGTGCGGAAGTGAAGCTGCATCACATTGCGTTTACCAAAGAAGACTCATCAGACATCATGTCGGATGGTTATTTCCTGAGGAGCGACGGGATAGAGCTGGATTTGTTGGGCCCGTTGCGCCAGCCCTATGGCAACACCTTTTCGGTGCACTTTTTTGATTATTGCGGCGTGCGGCTGGAGCTTTGTGCGGTAGGACGCATGACGGAGGTGCACCCGGAAATCCAGCCTGTGGTATGGTCAAAATCCAATTTGCGAGAAGCGCTTTCTTATTACGATGAAGCGCTGGTGCCCGAAGAGTTCTTCATGCCATGCTTGTAGCGAGGAATGGCGTTTCATTCTGATTAAGCGCCTGAACTAAGCGGTAATGGCCAGCATTTAATTCGACTTCGCCGTCTCACCAGCGCCGACTTTTTTAATATTTCATTTTTACAGGAGCAGGTAATGAATCTAGTCAAAATTTCAGCAGGACCTGATGGTAAATCCTTTTTTGAAGACACGCCCATTACTTTGACAGACAAAGGCAAGTTCGGACGTTTTTCCGATCTGCAGGTGGTGCCAGGTTTCATGTTTCGTGAATCCGGCGCCGATTACGCCTCGGGCTGGCATGTGGTGCCCAATCCTGTGTACCTGATTTTTCTCGGGGGGCAGGTTGAAATTACCGTGGGCACGGGCGAGAAACGCGTGTTTGGTGCAGGATCGGTGGTCTATGCCGACGACATGGCCGGCGAAGGTCATAGCACGCGATCTGTTTCCAGTGATCCGGTGCAATCCATTCTGGTGAACTTGCCAGCAAACTAACCGATTTTTTAGACGCTTACTTTTATGGAAATCAAAGATCACGCATTTGTCATTACGGGTGCCAGCTCAGGATTGGGCGCGGCAACTGCACGCATGCTGGTAGCACAAGGCGGCCGAGTGCTGCTGGCGGATGTTAATCCGCAAGGCGAACAGTTAGCTGCCGAACTGGGCAGCAACGCACGGTTTGTGGTCACGGATGTGACGAATCCCGAAAGTGCGCAAGCCGCAATTGACACTTGCCTTGCGGCATTCGGCAACCTGCGCGGGCTGGTTAATTGCGCAGGTATTGCGCCGGGCGAAAAAGTGGTGGGAAAAGAGGGTGCGCATTCGCTGGATACTTTCGCGCGGGCCATCAATATCAATCTGATCGGCACCTTTAACATGTTGCGCCTGGCTGCCACTGCGATGACAGCTCAGTCACCTCTGGCCGAGAATGAGCGCGGAGTCATTGTTAATACGGCGTCCATTGCTGCGTTTGAAGGCCAGATAGGGCAAGCGGCTTATTCCGCATCCAAGGGTGGTGTGGTAGCAATGACGTTGCCTATAGCGCGGGAACTTGCGCGTCATGGCATTCGCGTCATGGCGATTGCACCGGGTGTGTTCGAGACGCCCATGCTTATGGGCCTGCCTGAAAATGTGCGTGAGGCCTTGGGGCAGGCCGTGCCTTATCCGCCTCGCTTGGGACGTCCTGCAGAGTTCGCAGGTCTGGTGCAGCACATCATTGGCAACCTCATGCTCAACGGCGAAGTCATTCGCCTGGATGGCGCTATTCGCGTACAGCCGCGTTGATGCGTTGAAAAAAATCAAGGAACAGAAATGGCAAACGACATGGCAAGCAATGTAATCAATAATGATCCGGTAGTTATCCTCGGCGTTGCAAGAACGCCGATTGGCTCTTTTCAAGGCAAGCTCGCCGGGCTCACCGCACCTGAGTTGGGTGCTGTAGCGATTCGCGAAGCGGTCAAACGTGCAGGAATATCACCTGAATCGGTGGATGAGGTGCTGTTCGGCACCTGTTTGTTTGCCGGGCNNATGTGCGGCTCGGCCATGAAGGCCGTGATGCTGGGGCATGATGTGTTGCTGGCAGGCAGCTCAAGCATGGTGGTAGCGGGCGGCATGGAATCCATGAGCAATGCGCCTTACATGCTGCCACGTGCGCGCACAGGCTATCGTTTGGGTCACCAGAAAGTGCTGGATCATATGCTCACCGATGGTCTGGAGGATGCCGTCGAAGGCCGACTCATGGGCGACTTTGCGTGCACTTGGGCTGAACAAAATACCTTTACTCGCGAGGAGCAGGATCGTTACGCAACGGAGTCAACACAGCGTGCAAAATTAGCTAACACGGATGGCAGTTTCGATTGGGAAATTGCGCCTGTTACCATCAAAAGCCGAGCTGGCGAGACAATGATGGACAAGGATGAAACACCGTTTGCGGTCAATGTCGAAAAAATTCCCTCGTTGAAACCGGCGTTTCGCCCCAACGGTACGATTACGCCAGCGAATGCGAGCTCGATTTCTGATGGTGCAGCTGCGTTGGTGCTCACACGGCAATCGACAGCGGCGCAGCAAGGTTTAAAACCGCTGGCGTGCATCGTGGGCCACGCAACCTATGCTGCAGATATGGCCTCGTTTCCCGGCGCGCCTGTTCATGCCATTAAAAAGCTGTTTGCCAAAACGGGCTGGACGACGCGGGATGTTGATCTGTTTGAGGTGAATGAAGCGTTTGCTGTGGTTGCGCTCGGTGCCATGCGGGCGCTGAATATTCCGCATGAAAAAATGAATGTGCATGGTGGCGCCTGTGCGTTGGGTCATCCCGTGGGCTCAACAGGGGCGCGCATCATCGTGACCTTGATTGGCGCATTACGCCAGCGTGGCTTAAAGCGGGGTGTTGCGAGTTTGTGTATCGGTGGCGGCGAAGCGACGGCCATTGCCATTGAGCTTTTATAAAGAACATTGCCATGAAAAAAACGGATAAAGCGGCACACGTATTGATTGGCGGCGGCATGCATTTTGAAGAGTTCACCCTGGGCTATCGTTTCAGAACGCGTGGCCGCACGGTGACAGAAGCCGACCTGGTGAATTTTGTTAACCTGGCCTGGTTTACCGAAGAACTTTTTACCAACACTGAAGATCGCGAAGGCATGCTGCTCAAAGGCCGCGTAGTGCCTGGTGCGCTGGTCTATTCGTTTGCCGAAGGCTTGCTGATGCCTTCCATGCAGGATACCGGCATGGCGTTTTTGGGTGCCGAGATCAAGATTCCTGCATCCACCTGTGTGGGTGACACCATCCACGTGGAATGCGAAGTGATCATGGTTCGCCCGAGCTCAAAACCGGGGCGAGGCGTGGTGCAGACGATGAATCAAGTAGTTAATCAAAAGGGCGATGTGGTACTGACCTACAACCCCACACGGTTAATCAAGGCAAGATCCTGATTTTTATTTGTTCGAAAAGAATAAGCGATGCATATCAAAAATAAATTCTTTATCAATGGCGAGTGGGTTACCCCTCATGCGACAGCTACCATTGATGTTTTCAACCCGGCAACAGATGAACCATTAGGTGTGATACCGGACGCGGATGCGGCGGATGTCAACCGTGCTGTCGCCGCAGCGCGAGGTGCGCAAGCCGCATGGAGTGCAACATTGCCGGCAGTGCGTGCCGACTTTATCGAGCGAATTTGCGCAGGCTTGAAAGCGCGCACTGAGGAGTTGACCGATCTCATCGCTGCAGATATCGGCATGCCACGAAAAATGGGCCGGCGCATGCAGGTGGGTTTGCCGATCCAGATTCTTGAAGTATGCGCTCGCCATGCGCGGGAATTCGCTTTTGAAGAGCGCGTTGGCAACTCTTTAGTGTTGCGAGAGCCCGTCGGTGTGGCAGCGTGCATTACGCCGTGGAATTATCCGTTATTCCAGATTGCCACGAAGCTTGGGCCAGCTCTTGCCACGGGGTGCACCGTGGTTTGGAAGCCCTCTGAAGTCGCGCCGCTGGCGGCGTTTGTGCTCGCTGAAATTATTCAAGAGGCGGGTTTGCCGCCGGGTGTTTTTAATTTGATCACAGGCTACGGCCCGACCGCTGGCGAAGCGCTGGTGACGCACCCCGATGTCCATTTGATTTCCATGACGGGGTCTACCCGCGCCGGGGCACGCATTGGCGCGTTAGCAGCTGAACGCATGAAACGTGTGACACTAGAATTGGGCGGCAAGTCTGCTGCGGTGGTATTGGATGATGCCGATCTTGAAGCGGCAGTGCGTGCCACAGTGAATTCCTGTTTTTTGAATTCCGGCCAAACCTGCCTTGCACTGACGCGCCTGATTGTGCCAGAGGCGAGATATGCCGAAGCGGCAAAGATAGCCACCGAAGTGGCGGTTCGCTTCACGGTGGGCGACCCCATGGGGGATGCCGCCAAACTGGGGCCATTGGTGTCCACAGCACAGCGGGACCGCGTAGTGAGCATGATTCATAAAGGTATCGAGGAAGGCGCCGAGTTGTTGTGCGGTGGTCCGGATCGTCCTCAAGGGCTTGAGCGCGGCTGTTATGTTCAGCCCACTATTTTTGGTCGCGTTGCACCCGATAGCGTGATTGCCCAGGAAGAAATTTTCGGCCCGGTGCTTTGCATCATCACCTATCGCGATGAAGAAGAAGCCATTGCCATTGCCAATGGCACGGCCTATGGCTTGTCTGGCGCGGTGTGGTCATCTGATGCAGCGCGTGCGCAAAAAGTTGCGCGCCGCTTGCACACCGGCCAGGTGGAAATCAACGGCGGTGCTTTTAATATCGAAGCCCCGTTTGGGGGTTATAAACAATCAGGCTTGGGCCGCGAGATGGGGCGCTATGGGATAGAAGAGTTTCTCCAGTACAAGTCTTTGCAGTTGCCTGCCTGATTTCACCAGGAGTTTTGCATGAGCGATCTGACCAGAGTCAATAAAGTGGCCATCATCACGGCAGCTTCCCAAGGCATGGGCGCGGCCTGTGCCCGCACCTTGGCGGCACAGGGTTATAAAGTGGTTTTGATGGCACGCTCAGAGCGCGTCATTCACTTGGCGAAGGAATTAGGCGGTGTTGGTTTGCAAGGCTCGGTCACTGAAACGGATGACCTCAAGCGGCTGGTTGATCTGGCACTGGCAAGCTATGGCCGCATTGATGCTGTCGTCAATAATACAGGCCATGCAGCGAATGGCGAATTGCTGGTTTTGAGCGATGAAGACTGGCATGCCGCGCTTGATCTTTTGCTCCTGAATGTGGTGCGCATGTCGCGGCTGGTGACGCCGATTTTCGAGAGTCAGGGTGGTGGAGCGATGGTGAATATTTCCACCTACGGTGCCAAAGAGCCTACGCCGGGTTATCCTATTTCTTCAGCCATTCGCGCTGCGTTGTCGAGCTTTACCAAGCTGTATGCGACACGTTATGCAGCAGCGGGCATACGCATGAACAATGTGTTGCCCGGGTTTATTGATAGCTTCCCTGTGGATGACGCTACTTGCGCCTTGATTCCTATGACTCGAGCCGGGCGTGTTGAAGAAATTGCTGAAACAGTGGTGTTTTTGCTTTCAAATGGGGGCGGCTATATTACTGGTCAGGATATTTTGGTAGAGGGTGGCTTAACGCATCGCGCTTGAAAAACAGGTGGTTTTTTCGTGGACTCTATTTTTTTGTGAGATATTTTAATTAGGCGTGTTCTTTTTTTCAGTGGCTCTTTGCATTTGATAAAAGTTTGCGTAGGCGCCATTGCATGCAAGTAGCGTCGCATGATTTCCTTCTTCAATAATTTTGCCGGCCTCGAGTACAACGATATGGTCGGCGTGCTCGATGGTGGATAGGCGATGAGCCACAACGAGCGTAGTGCGGTTTCGCATCAAGCTATCTAATGCTGCTTGCACATGTCTTTCAGACTCTGTATCAAGTGCAGAAGTTGCTTCATCCAAAATCAAAATAGGGGCGTCTTTTAACAGCGCGCGAGCAATTGCAAGACGTTGTCGTTGTCCACCAGAGAGCTTGACGCCATTTTCGCCAATCATTGTGGCAAAGCCTTCTGGCATACCTTGAATAAATTCAAGCGCGTGCGCAGCTCGGGTGGCAGCCAAGAGCTTTTCTTCGGTCACGTTGTCAAGGCCATAGGCAATGTTTGCTGCCACGGTATCGTTAAATAACACAACATCTTGTGAGACTAGGGCAATATTTGAGCGTAATGATGAAAGTGTTAAGTTTTCTATAGGGTGACCATCAATAAGAATTTCGCCACTCGTGGGGTGATAAAAGCGTGGCAGTAAATTGGCGAGTGATGTTTTGCCGCTGCCTGATGTGCCGACCAAAGCAACTGTTTTTCCCTTTGGTAAGGAGAGGTTGATGTCAGTTAAGGCATCGCGAGCGGCATCAGGGTAGCGTAAATGAATTTTTCGAAACACAACGTTGCCTTCAACGCGGCCGAGTGTGGTGGTGCCAAAGTCATCTTCCGGTACTGCATCGACCATACTGAATACACTTTCGGCAGCCGCCAAGCCTCGCTGGAGCGGTGCATTGATATCGGTGAGGCGTTTGAGCGGTGCGAGCAGCATCAGCATGGCGGTAATGAACGACACAAAGCTGCCAACGGTTGTTTTGTCGCCAGCATTGGATTGTTGAATGGCGACGGTAATAATAATGGCCAGGGCAATCGCTGCAAAAGTTTGGACGATTGGTCCTAAAGCGGCAGCGGCTACTGTCTGTCGCATTGCTTGTCTACGTTGCATGCCGCTGGCATTTGCAAATCGTTTGCGCTCATAATCTTGTCCGCCAAAGATTTTCACGACTTTATGCGCCTCGATACTTTCTTCGAGTACATGCATTATTTCGCCCATTGCTTCTTGTACGCCACGACTGGTTGATCGCAATCGTTTGCTAAAACCCATCACGGCGAGTGCTATGCCAGGAACCATGACCAGTGCGATTAAGCTGAGTTGCCAGTTTAAATAAAACATCCAAGTCAATAAGCCAATGACCGCAAAAGAGTCTTTAATCAGTACCGTTAATACGCCAGTTGCTGCCGATGTCACGCCAGTGACGTCGTAGGCAATGCGTGACATCACTGCGCCGGATGACTGGTTGTCAAAATAAGTGGTAGGTAATTGAATTAAGCGCTGGAACATATCCTGACGCAGATCCAGTACCACTTTGTTTGAAACCCATGAGAGCGCATAGTCGGCAAAAAAGCCAAACATACCGCGTATGAAGAATACCCCGACAATCAAAAAAGGTAAAAGCCATGAGTTGTAAATACCTGTGGCATGCCCGCTAAAGCCACTATCGAGCAATGGTTTCATCAGTGCCGGCAATAAAGGCTCGGTGGAGGCTGAGATTGCCATGAACACAATCGCTAGTAAAAAGAACCGCCAGTAGGGTTTTACATAGCCTAAGAGCCGAAAATAAAGCGCACGACTTGTTGATGGGTTGGGCAGATCTTTTTTTGCTTTGGATGCCATGAAGGGTGGTTTGGTTAGGGCGCTATTCGCCTGAGCGTGTCATGTGGTGGAATAAATAAAGGATGTTGCGAATAAAACGGGATAAGCCTGCCATATATCGCGTGTCAAAAACTAATAAAAATTCGTGGGTGCACAAGATGCAACAACTCTTTGGTAATTATACGAGTTGATAATGGATTGCCACTGTTAGTCGCGGAAGCCTTTGCAGGAAGATAGCCCCCACTAGTCGAGTGATGATGTGCAGCCTGAATTTCCACACCTGATTCCTTGTTAATGAGAAGTATGGTGCCGGTTTTTTAGAAAAAGATGTGAGAAAAAATCGCTAGGATAGTTAGTAACATCTGCTTTTGTGACAAAATAAGGAAAAGGATTTGACTGAACTAGCGGTCATTAAGCGTTAATAAAACTCCAAGGAGATGATGTGAGCGGTAATCCAGAAATTGGCTTGTCTATTGTTGCAAACGGTCTTGCAACCAATTATCACGACGTAGGTAGCGGAGATCCTGTGTTGATGATTCATGGCTCGGGTCCTGGTGTGACGGCTTTTGCTAACTGGCGGTTGAGTATGCCAGTTTTGGCTAAGAACTTCCGCGTCATTGCCCCTGATATGGCCGGGTTTGGTTATACAGAGCGCCCGCCAGGCGCGAAATACACTATGCAAAACTGGGTGAGCCATGCGCTCGGTTTGCTTGATGCACTAAAAATTGAGCGCGCACATGTAGTTGGCAATTCTTTTGGCGGAGGGCTTGCGCTGGCAATGGCAATCCGCGCTCCTGAGCGGGTTAACCGGATGGTGCTTATGGGTTCTGCTGGCACTTCGTTTAAGTTGACTCAAGGGCTGGATGATGTGTGGGGTTACACGCCGTCATTTGAAAATATGCGCAAGATTATGGATATTTTTGCCTTTGATCGCAATTTGGTGAGTGATGAGTTGGCCAAGCTGCGTTATGAGGCGAGTATCCGGCCTGGTTACCAGGAATCGTTTGCGAGCATGTTCCCGGCGCCGCGCCAACAGTGGGTGGATGCGTTGGCGAGTCCTGAAGAGGCTATTCGTGCGTTGTCCCATGAGGCCTTGATTATTCATGGTCGCGAAGATCGCGTGTTGCCGATGTCCGCTTCACTCAAGCTGTTTGAGCTTATGCCCAAGTCACAACTGCATGTGTTTGGTCAATGTGGGCATTGGACGCAAATTGAACATGCAGATCGCTTTGTTAAATTGGTCACAGATTTTTTTCAGGAAAAAAAGACAGTCTGATCGCCAAGACTGCGAGGTTGTCGAGGCCATTAGGTTATTAGGATTGTTAATGCCTGGCTGTTTCTGAGGCTTTTGGCATTGACCGACCTACTTGGTTTTGCAGTAGTTAGGTTAGCAGTAGAAATTTTAAAAAAAGTAAAGCCGTTGCAAGCCGGAATCAGAATGAGAGCGAGTTTTTTGTTACTTACTTCTGTTCCGGCAATCAAAATAATTTTTTGTCGGAGTGAGGAAATCCAATGAGTGTAACTTTATCTTCGCGGCGGACGTTCCTGCAGGCGACGGTGCGTGGCGGTGCTGCACTACCGTTATTCACGTCGCTGGGCATGGCCGGTAGCGCCTTGGCAGGCAATGTTTCTGATGCTGAACATAATAGCCTGTGTCTTTTTGAAGCGGATGCAACAATGGGTTCAGATATGGCGGAGGGTGTTCGTCAGCTGGGTTTGGCCTATCAAACAGTGACGCTGGATGATGCCTCAGGTTGGAGCGCTATGTTAGATACGCTCAGTACAGCGCATGGTCGTGCGTTGGCGGTGCTGGGGCGTCCTGCAACTGTATTTGCTGTGCGCAGCCTGTTGGAGAGGGACTGGCGTGTTGTGCTCGAGGCGCGGCATCAGCGGCAGGCAGCTGAGCAAATGCGGCATGAGTTTACTGGACTGGAAGCGCCGATGACGCAGTTATCTGGATGGGTTGATCGCGTGAGTGATCCTGCTCAGTATGCTGTTGTGTTGGCATCCATGAAGTCTGGTGAATTCACTTCGGGTAATGAGCGCAAGACCTTGGATTTAACTTCCCCTGCATGGCCGGGTGGCGATTTTGTGTCTTTATTAGCTTGGCCGAAAGGAGTTGTCTGATGGACGCCGTATTACCCCCAGGAATTAAGCGCGAGCAATTTGCTTCGCTGGTAGCCGATCTGCAAAAAGTAGTTGGCCGTGAATTTGTATTTACCGATACGCAATGGGAGTTGCCCGCGTATAACGATGCTTACCTCACCACGCCAGCCGAGTTGCACCAGCCTTCAGCGGCTGTCGCGCCAGCGAATGTCGAAGAATTACAGCGGGTGCTGGAAGTGGCGCGTCATTACAAGGCGCCATTGTGGACTACTTCGACTGGTAAAAACTTTGCCTATGGTGGCCCGGCGCCGCGCAAGGCGGGCTACATTGTGCTCGATCTCAAGCGCATGAATCGCATCCTTGAGGTGAATGAAAAGCATGGTTACGCGGTGGTGGAACCCGGCGTGAGCTACATGGATTTATACCGTCACTTGCAGAAGATTGGCAGCAAGCTGTGGGTGGATTGCGCAGCGCCTGGCTGGGGTGGCGTGCTGCCGAACATGACCGAGCACGGCGTGGGTTATACCCCGTATGGCGATCACGTCACAATGCAGTGCGGCATGGAAGTCATGCTGGCGGATGGTACCTTGGTGCAAACGGGTATGGGTGCTTTGCCCGGTAGTCAAACCAGTCATCTGTACAAGTACGGCTTTGGTCCCTCAATGGATGGCTTATTTACGCAATCCAATTTTGGTGTAGTCACCAAAGTCGGGATGTGGTTGATGCCTGAGCCACCGGGTTATCGTCCGTACATGATCACCTTTGAAAAGGAAAGTGATCTGCACGCGATTACCGAGGTGTTGCGTCCGCTCAAAGTAAATATGCTGATCCCCGCCGTTGCGATGACGGTCGAAATGTTGTGGGAAGCAGCAGTGCAAGTAACGCGTCGCGACTATTACACCGGCAAGGGCCCCATTCCCGATAGCGTGCGCAAGAAAATGCGCAGTGATCTGAAAATTGGTGCGTGGAATTTCTACGGTGCCTTGTATGGCCCGCCACCCATGATGGACAACACGTGGGAAGTGATTCGTGACGCCTTTGCGAGTATTCCGGGTGCCAAGTTTTACTTTGATGAAGATCGCGCAAAAGACGATGTGGCTTGGCAGTACCGGAAAAAGCTGGGCGCAGGTATTCCGAACATGACTGAATACAACGTGATGAACTGGATTCCTAATGGTGCGCACATTGATTTCTCGCCCATTTCGCCGGTGACGGGGGTGGATGCCACCAAGCAGTATGAGTTGATTCGGGATCGCTGCAACAAGGCGGGATTTGACTATTGCGGCGAGTTTGCTGTGGGCTGGCGCGATATGCATCATATTTTCTGCCTCACGTTTGATCGCAATGATGCGAAAGAAAAGGCGCGTGCGAATAAGCTGTTTGGCGATTTGGTCGATGCAGCTGCTGCTGCGGGGTATGGCGAGTATCGGACGCACCTGGACTTCATGGATCGGATTGCAGGCACCTATAACTGGAACGATTCCGCGTTGTTGAGAATGCATGAAAAGGTCAAGGATGCGGTTGATCCGTCTGGCATTTTGTCGCCAGGGAAAATGGGCATCTGGCCCAAATCCATGCGCAAGGGGAGGGCATGATGAAGGCGCGATTGATGAAAGAAATACTTATTGGACGGCGCACGCTGGCATGCAGATTGGTGTCAGCGATGTTAGCGTTAGGAATAGTCGGCGCTGGTGGGACGGTGAATGCCGCTGATGCGGCCGCCGCGGCTACACCTGCAAAGGTGACGTTAAGCCCTGAGACACTGGCAAAGGGTTCAGAGCTTTTTGTCAAGAATTGCATCATGTGTCACGATCGCGGCATGGAGCATCCGGGCACTGCGGCACTGACTTATCTGTATGGCAAAGACAAGGGTGCGCTAGAGGATCGTGACAATTTAACGCCGGATTTTGTGCGCTTTTTTGTCCGTCATGGTCGCGGCTTGATGCCGGGTTTCCGCACGGGGGAGCTTAATGACGCGGAGCTGAAAGTGCTCGCTGAGTACCTTTCTGCAGGTCCGCACCCAGCTGTGCCAGCAAAATAATAACGAGGAGTTTTTATGTCAATTAAAAAACTGAGTCTTTGGATTGGCGGCGAGTTTCGTTCCGCAAAAGATAATGCTGTTTTCATTGATCACAACCCGATTGATGATAGTTCTTATGCCGAGGTCGCTAAAGCCTCGGCAGACGATGTGCATTTAGCTGTGGAAGCGGCGTATGCAGCTTTTGCCAGCTATCGCACCACAACGCCAGGTCAGCGCGAAACCTGGCTGAGTCGCGCCGCTGATTTGCTGGAGCAACGCAAGGATGCGTTTGCCGATGTGTTGATTGACGAAATTGGCTCGCCTCTGCTCAAGGCGCATTTCGAGATCAAATACGCGATTGCCCATTTGCGTACTGCGGCTGGTATTCCGCGCCGTATCACCGGGCAAACCCTGCCTTCGGATGTGCCGGGACGCTTTAGCATGAGCGTGAGGGAGCCCCTGGGCGTGTTTGCCTGCATCACCCCATTTAATGTGCCGCTGATCAAGGCGATGAAGCAGTGCACAGGGCCGCTGGCAACAGGGAATACCGTTGTGTTATTGGCTTCAGAGGAGGCGCCAGCGCTCGCTTTGCTGGTTGCCGAACTATTCCGTGATGCAGGTTTCCCTGCCGGGTCATTCAATGTGCTCACTGGCTTTGGGCATGAAATTGGCGACAGCTTAGTGACGCACCCGCGTATCAAAGGCGTTAACTTCACCGGCTCAACTCGCGTGGGTCGTCACTTGTCCATGCTGTGTGGCGAACACATGAAGCGTGCCTTGCTGGAGTTGGGCGGTAAAAACCCGCTGATTATTCTGAAAGATGCCGATCTGGATGCGGCCGTTCATGCCGCTGTGTTCGGTATGTTTCTGTTTCAAGGTCAGGCGTGTATGGCATCCAGCCGTATTTTGGTCGAAGCACCGATTTATGATGAGTTCTTGAAGCGCTATAAAGCCGCTGCCGCAGGTGTCGGCTATGGTGATTTGCGTGATCCGAAAACCATGCTCGGGCCGATCATTTCGCAACGTCAACGCGATCGTATCCGTCATCACATCGAAAATGCCGTGGCCAATGGTGCAACGCTGGAAACGGGTGGCAAGTGGGAAGGCAATCGTTGTTTGCCGACCATTCTTACCAACGTGAATCCAAGCATGGTCTGCTACCAGGAAGAAACCTTTGGTCCAGTGACGGCTGTGTATAAAGTCGGCTCTGCTGATGCGGCGTTAGCGATTGCCAACGATACCGCATATGGCTTATCCGCTGCTGTCTTTACACAAAATCTTGCCGAAGCGATGCGGTTGTCGCAAAGCATTCATGCTGGCATGGTGCACATTAATGCGCCTACGCTGCATGATGAACCGCATGTGCCATTTGGCGGCGTAGGCGACTCCGGCATGGGACGTGAAGGGGCGCAGACCGATATTGATCATTGCACTGAGTGGAAGTGGGTCACGATACAAGCCCCTGGAGCCGGTCATGGCCACTGAAAAAACCGTTTCTCTTTCTGCAGAAGCGAGAGCGGTCGCCGCCAGAGTGGGTTCTTTGCGCGACTTTCTGGACTATCTCGGTGAGCATGAACAATGCGTTACCTGGCCTGACGCGATTTTGCCTGAGCCGGATATTCGCAACATTTCGGTGGCAGCAGGTAACAATGTATCAACCGGGCCTGCTGTCATCTTTGACAAAATTCGCGGCTATCCGGGCAAGCGTGTGGCAGTCAATGTGCATGGCAGTTTTGGTAACCTGGCCTTGCTGCTGGGCATGTCAAAAACAACCCCCGTGCGTGAGTTGTTTTTTGAGATTATTCGGCGCTGGGGTTCAGATAAGCCCTTGCTCGAACGTGTTGCCCCAGAAAAAGCACCGGTCAATGAAAATCGGGTGGATAAAAATATCAACCTGTATGACTTGCTGCCCTTGTATCGCATCAACGCCAATGACGGCGGTTTTTACATTGGCAAAGCGTGCGTCGTGAGTCGCGATCCCCTTGAGCCGGATAATTTTGGCAAGCAGAATGTGGGCATTTATCGTATCCAGGTCATGGGGCCGGATACCTTCACCCTGCTGTCGATTCCAGCGCATGACATGGGGCGGCAGATGCTGATGGCTGAACAACACGGCAAGCCGTTGAAGGTTTCTGTCATGATAGGCAACCACCCAGCCATGCCGATGTTTGCCGCAACGCCCGTGGGTTACGATGAATCCGAATTTGCCTACGCTTCGCAAATGATGGGCGCGCCTTTGCGGTTAACCACAGCTGTCAATGGTACGGATATTCTGGCGGATACCGAGATGGTGATTGAGGGCGAATTACAGCTCAATCAGCGCGAGGTGGAAGGCCCGTTTGGCGAGTTTCCGGGCAGTTATAGCGGCGTGCGTAAAGTGCCGCTATTTCGTGTGACGAGCGTAAGTCATAGAAATAACCCCATCTTTGAGAATATCTATATTGGCAAAGGCTGGACGGAACACGACACGCTGATCGGTCTGAATACCTCTGCGCCTATTTACGCCCAGCTGAAAAAGGATTTCCCGGAAGTCGCCGCCGTTAATGCTTTGTATCAGCATGGCTTGACCGGCATTATCTCAGTGAAGAATCGTTTCTCCGGCTTTGCCAAGTCGGTGGCGATGCGTGCACTGGGCACGCCGCATGGCACGATGTACCTGAAAAACCTGATTCTGGTCGATGAGAATGTAGATCCGTTTGATCTTAACCAGGTGATGTGGGCGTTGTCGACGCGCACACGGGCGAACGACATTATCGTGATTCCCAATATGCCGATGGTGCCGATTGATCCGGCAGCCGAAGTGCCAGGCAAAGGCCATCGCTTGATTATCGACGCCACGAGCTTTATGGCGCCGGATAATCTGGGAGCGGATCCGCACCTGGTGGATCGACCCATGGGGCCGGAAATTGATGCGTTGATGCAGCGCTTGAATGAACTTCAGAAAGGGGGCGCCTGATGAAAACGATTTGTCCGCGATGCGAGTCTCCAGGCGTTACACAAATGCACGCCGGGATGGAAAATGGCCAGATTTTATGGCGTGTTTGGCATTGTAAAGATTGTGCTTACACCTGGCGCGATAGCGAGCCAGCTGAGTCCATTGATCCCAAAGTTCGCCCCGCCTGGGCGCAAATGAAGGGTGTGGATATTGATAGCCTGCGGCAGGTTATTCCACCTGCACGCAAACCAACTTGAGAAGTGGGAGGAAAATAATGACCATAGCGACTCTAGAAGCGAAGCTTAAGAAAAGCGGCTTAAAAGTAGAAGCACTGACCGATGCAAAAATTTTGCGTGGCACAGCAGGCATGTCCAATCTGCCGGCCAAGGTTGTGCGGCCAAAAACCGTGAAAGATGTTCAGGCGATTCAAAAAGCCGCCCATCAAGCAGGTGTTGCCTTGTGGGTTGCGCCCAATGCCAGTGGTAATGGCTTGCTTGCGCCAGAAGTATCCAGCGAGCCTGTGCTAGTTGATCTATCCAGCATGCGTGCGGTGATTGCCATTGATCCCGATTCTGCAACGGCTTTGGTTGAGCCTGGAGTGAGTCATGCCGATTTGCGCGCTGCCTTGAAAGCCAAAGGCCACAATATGTGGGTGGATAGCGGGCGCAATGATGCTGAATCCATCATGGGGAGCATCTGGGATCGTTCCTTTGGCTATACCGCGTACAGCGATAATTTGATGATGCAGTGCGGCCTGGAAGTGATTACTGCTGAGGGCACGCAAATACGCACCGGCATGGGGGCTTTCCCGAAGGGTGATTGCTGGCAGCTGTTCAAGCTCGGTTTTGGTCCTTACGTGGATGGCAGCTTCACGCAATCCGGCCTGGGCATTCCAACCAAAGTTGGCTTGTGGATTTCTCCTGCACCGCCTGCGTATCGTCCGTTTGCATTCCGTATTGATGACGAAGCTACCATGGCCGCTGCCGTCGAGATTATGCGTGATCTGCGCATTAACATGATTGTGCCGAATACCATCGCGGTGATTGATGGCGAGAGCGAGAAAACTCTCTTGGGCGGCGCACCTGCCGCGTGGAATATTTACGGCGCGCTTTATGGCCTGCCGAAAAACGTCGATCTGCTGTGGGGCATGTTGAATGGCATTGCGGGCAAGCTGGGTTCAGCTGTTCGCCTGGAGAACTTGACCGACGCTAAAGAAGGCCCCGCAGCTGGGCGTGCAGCGCTCATGCAAGGACATGCTATTGCCGAATGGACGCAATATGAAAAATCGGTTGGCTCCCGTTATTTGCGTTTGGTATTTGCCATGCCCATTGAAGGTGCACCCGCGCTTAAGTTTGCCAAGCGCACCAAAGAAATGGTCAAGGCAGCAGGCTGCGGTGTTGTTGTGGAGCAGGGCACCTCGTGGCGCGCGCTGTTAAGCGAAGTACTGATCTCTTATGACGAAGGTCAGGCGCAGCGAGCATTGGATTGTGGCAAAGCCTTGATCAGCGAATGGGCAACGCAGGGCATTGGCGTGGTCAGAGCCGATCCAGCCTTCCGCAAGGCGGCCATGGCAACGTATAGCGATGCAGGTTTTAACAAGCTGCAAGCGCTATTGACTAGCGCTATAGGCTCAACCGATGCGCCCAGGCAAGCCGCATGAGTGATAGTCGGCAACGCTTGATTGTTGCCGTCAGTGGCGCGTCTGGTTCCTTGCTCGGCTTGCGATTGCTGCAGCTGCTGAATCAGGCAGAAGGATGGGAGACGCACTTGGTGTTGTCTTCTGCCGCTGTGCTTACCGCAAAGCTTGAGTTAAATGAATCGCGCGAGACATTTGAAGCGCTGGCAACGCAGGTGCACAGCAACAAGGATATTGGTGCGTCAATTGCCAGCGGCTCGTTTCGTACTGCGGGTATGGTGGTGATCCCTTGCTCGATGAATACCTTGTCGGGAATTGCGAATGGCGCGAGCAGCAATTTGATTACCCGCGCGGCAGATGTGACACTCAAAGAGCGACGCCGGCTGGTATTGGTTACAAGGGAAGCACCATTGAATTTGATTCATCTGCGCAACATGACCTTGGCCACAGAAGCCGGCGCGATCATCATGCCGCCTGTGCCTTCCTTCTATCTTGGGCCGTGTTCTCTGGATGATGCAGTCACCCAAATGGCAGGACGGGTGCTGGATCAATTCAATATTGATGTGCCCGGCATGAAGCGCTGGGAAGGGACTGCGCAAGAAGGTGGCAAGCTGTAAAGCATTTTTTATTTTTTGTTAGCACTAAAACCGGCAGTATTTCTTATAAATTAAATTAACTTCGGAGAGAGAAATGAGCAAAAAGTACCAGCGATTAGTTTTAGAGCGCAAAGGCGCAATCCTGACCATCAAGCTGAGTTCGCCGGAAAAACGCAATGCCGTTGATGCTTTCATGCATGAAGAATTGCCTCAGGCCTTGCGCGAGGCAGCCATGGATAAAACCATTGGTGCCATTGTTTTAACCGGCGATCCCGCTGGCCGTGCGTTTTGTGCCGGGGGTGATCTTGACTGGATCAAGGTGCTAAGCAATGGGGATGGTGATTCTTACAGCAAGGTCTTGCGTGAAGGCGTTGAGGTTTTACGCGCGCTGATTGATGCGCGGCAGCCTGTTATTTCGATGATCAATGGTGCTGCTATGGGTCTGGGTGCAACGCTGGGCCTGTTTGCCGATGTGAGCTTCATGGATGAGAACGCAAAAATTGCCGACTCTCATGTATCTGTCGGTGTTGCAGCAGGGGACGGTGGCGCGATCATTTGGCCGTTGCTGATCGGCCCCAATCGTGCGAAAGAATATCTCATGACGGGCGACCCGCTTACTGGCAAACAAGCAGCAGAAATTGGTCTGGTGAATTACGCCGTACCTGCGGCGGAACTGGAAGCCAAAACCTACGCTTTTGCCGAGCGCATGGCGAATGGCCCACGCTTGGGGATAGAGATGACCAAGCGGTCGGTCAATCTGTATTTGCGCATGATTTTGAATCAGGTGATTGATGCATCGCTAGGCTTGGAAGGGCTGACTTTCCGTACGGCTAACCATGAAGAGGCCGTGCGCGCTTTCAAGGCGAAAGAAAAGCCCAACTTTAAAAACGACTGATCGGAAAGTTGCCAATGAGTCAAGAGAAAACCATTTCCGTTTCTCGCCGTGGCGCGGTGATGGAGATTTCCATCACGCGCCCTCAAGTGCGCAATGCGTTAGATGCCGCCTGCGTGCGTGCCTTGTCCGGCGCCTTTGCTGAAGCTGCGCGCGACCCGGCAATACGCGCCGTGTCGCTCACTGGTGAAGGACCGGTGTTTTGCGCGGGGGGTGATTTGAAATCTATTTTCAAAAACCACTCGCCCAGCGAAGTGCTGCATTTTCTGGACATCGAAATGCGTCCGCTCATTCGTTCCATCGTGATGCTTGATAAACCCGTGCTGGCGGTGCTCAATGGGCCAGCCGCAGGTGCGGGTATCAGCTTGGTCATGGCGACTGATTTAGTGCTGGCCAGCGAAGAGGCTTCGTTCATTCCAGCCTTTGGCAAAATCGGCGCGATGCCGGATTCGGGTGCGTTGTACTTCCTGGCGCATCGCGTGGGCATGACGCGGGCAAAGGAAATTGTGCTGTTGAATAAAACCTTAACGGCCAAGGAGGCAACTGACATTGGTTTGTATAACTGGACAGTACCGGCCAGTGAATTAACAAAAGAAGGTCAGAAAATTGCCGATCAATTAGCGGGAGGGCCAACAGTGGCGCACAGCCTGGCGAAAAAGGCGCTGCGTGATGCACTGCGCATGCCGTTTGATGCCTTTATGGATGTTGAGGCCTTATCCATGGCTTTCCTGATTACGACCGAAGATCAAAAAGAAGGTCTTAAGGCTTTTGGCGAGAAACGACCACCAAATTTCCAGGGATGTTAAGTTCATATAAAGTCGGCGCTGGCAATACGGCGATCATTGTTAAAGTAGTCCATGCTGAAGCAAGCGCATCATTCTTTTTTTGTGAAGCGGGTCGCAATGAGAGAAAATTAAAGCAAGAAACGAAGTAAGACGATACTTAATATTAGAGGAGCAAAAAAATGGCACATTCTTACGCATCCGAACAAATTGCCGAATTAGAAGGCAAACACGGCGACACACTGTATGGCGATGGCGCGCTGGTGGTGTTAAAAGCGCTGCTTGAATCCGGCATCAGCTACATCGGCGGCTACCCCGGCTCGCCGGTGGCTAACGTCATGGATGCTGCCGCTGACGCTTACGAGACGGTGCTCAAAAAGTATGGCATCTTTTTTGAAACATCCAGTAATGAAATGGCTGCTGCCGCCTTGCTGACCACCTCGGTCTACGGCCCCGTGCGCGGTGCGGTGACCTGGAAGGTGCTGGGCAATGGCGTGGGTCAGGACGTTGTCGATCACGTCTCGCAGATCGGCGTCCAGGACGGCGCGATGATTGTCGTCGGTGAAGATTACGGCGGATCGAGTACCTCGGTGCTGCAGCGTACCCTGGCCTGGGGTGTTAAATCCGGCATTATCGTTATCGATTCGCGCGGTGACTCGCAAGTGCTGCATCGCATGGTCAAAGAGGGTATGGATATTTCGCGCGATAGCCAATCGGTTGTCGCCGTGCTGGTGCGTCCACAATTGTCACACTGCAACGCGCGCGTGACGGTGGGCGACAACGTCATGGCCAAGATCAATACTAACGACAAGGCCGTTGATTTCAAGCGCAACCCGGCAACTTTTCCGTTTCCGCCCAACTCGTTTAATCAAGAATCCGCGCGCTTTGAAAGCCGTCTGCCAACCGCTGCACGTCTCGTGGTTGAGCGAAAGCTCAACGAATACTTTGGTCACGAAGGCGCCAAGGTGGGCATCATCACCCACGGCACGACCTTTAACACCACCATGCGCTTGTTGAGCCTGCTGGGCTTGGCGGATGAGTATGGCGACATGGATTCACGCCTGCAACTCCTGCAACTCAACGTCATTCATCCGCTGAACGACGATCAGATTGCCAACTTCATCAAAGACAAGAGCCATGTGCTGCTGGTTGAAGAAGGTCAGCCTGAGTTGCTGGAAATGCAGATGCGCACATTGATGCAAAAGCGTGGCATCACCACCAAGTTTTATGGCCATGACATTATCCCGAAATATGGTGAATTGCTGCCCGATCGCGTAGCCCAGCCCTTGGCCAGGTTCATTGCCGAAGCGATGCCTGAACTGGCCCTGAGCCCGACCGCAACGTTGGCTGAAGTGCTTGCCAGGAAGAGCCAGGCGGTAAGCCTCTTTCCCGCACCTGTGCCGCCACGGATTCCGACCTTCTGTACGGGTTGCCCTGAGCGGCCGATTTTTGCCAACATGAAAATCGAGGAATACAAAACCGGGCAAAAAGAGTGGCACGGTGGAGATGTGGGTTGTTACGGCATGGCCGCTTACGCACCCTTCGGCATGGCCGACTCCAACATGGGCATGGGCGGTGGCTTAGCCGCAGCAGCGGGTATCTCGGCCTTGTCCAAACAGCAAAACGTATCTGTCGNNCGTGGGTGACGGCACGCTGTGGCACAGCGCGTTTAACACCTCTGCGGCGAACGCCATCTACAACCGGCAAGATGCGATTTACATCGTGGCAGACAACAAATGGACCGCCATGACCGGCGCGCATGAAAACCCCAACGTCGGCAAATTGATGACAGGGGAAGACGTGGGCTCTGACATGAGCATCGAGAACACTTTCCGGGGCATGGGCGTCAAGGATGTCGAGCGGGTGAATCCGTATGACTTCAAGGCATTCAATGAAATCATGACGCGCTATCGCCGCGACACCAAAATCCCGAAAGTGCGCGTACTGATTTCTGAAGCCGAATGCCAGTTGCAAAAGCAACGCCGCGTCAAGCCCGAACGTGAAAAAGCCATTAAAGCGGGCGAACGGGTGGAGATTGACCGTTTGGGTGTGGATGCAGAAGTTTGCGTGGGCGACCATGCGTGCATCCGCTTTAACGGTTGCCCCTCCCTGACGCTGAAAGAAGGGCCGAACAGCTTGCGTACTGCGCCGATTGCCGCCATTGATACCACCTGCGTGGGCTGTGGCGTGTGCGGCGAAGTAACGACCGCTGCGCAGTTATGCCCTTCGTTCTTTAAAGTCACCAAGATTGAAAACGCCAGCTGGCTGGAAAAAATCAAGGCCAGCGTCTCCCGTCTCATGGTCGGCCGTCCTGCCGTCCGTACGCCCGTAACCAGTAAGGAAGCCGCCTAATATGAATACCGCAACGACGACTGTATCAACCGGAACTATCTCAGCAGACCGTCCTCGCGCCAAGCGCATTCTCATCGGCACGGTCGGTGGCCAAGGCGGCGGCGTATTGAGCGATTGGCTCGTGCATGGCCTGCTGAACGCAGGCTGGCGCGCAACCAGCATTGGTTTGCTCGGCCTCTCGCAACGCGCGGGCACTGTGACTTACTACTGCGAGGCCATTCCCGGCCAAGGCAAAACGCCGATTACTTCGGTGTTTGCCACGCCGGGCGACGTGGATCTGCTCATCGGGCAGGAACTGCTGGAATTAGGTCGCCTGGTATTTGGCGGCTTTGCTTCGCCCACGTGCAGCATCATCGGCAACAGCACGCGCTATTTGACCACGATGGAAAAAATGCCGGCTGAAGGCGGCATTTACGATTCTTCCATCATCGCCCGCGCCGTGGCCGAGCTCGCCCCTGGACGTCACAACGTGGTGGATGCGCAGCGTCTGGTATTGGAAGCGGGTTTGCCCGCGCTAACAAGTAATGCCTTGTTGTTGGGCGCAGCGATTGCCTCCCCCGCGTTTGACTTGCCCCGTGAGCCGTTTCATGAGGCGATCCGCGAGTCCGAAGTGAACGTGAAAGCCAGCATCGCCGCGTTTGATATTGGTTATAACCGCGTCAAGGACGGCACCTTGCCGCGCATGATGGTCGAGGGTCAAGCTCCGGTGGATGGCGCTGAACTGGCACGCCAGCGGCAAGGGCGTTTGAGTGAGCGTCAGCGCAAGGATTACGATCGCTTGCTGTCTCATGCCGCACTAACCTATGGCCCGCGCATGCATTTGATTCTGGCCGAGGCCTTGTACCGCCTGATGGATTATCAAGACACCCAGTATGCCGAGGACTTTTTGGAACGTGTTGCCAAAATGGCCAAGCAGCCCGGTGCCGATGCCAATCTGGTGGAAGCCTATGCGCAGCATTTGTCCAACTGGATGACTTACGAAGATGGTGCGCGCGTAGCACAGCTCAAGACACGGCCAGAGCGTTTTGAACGTATCAAGCAGGAGTTTGGCGTGACAGGCGATCAACGGTTTGTCGTGACAGATTACTTGGTGCCCGATATGGAGCAGATTCTCGGTGGCTTGCCTAAACCCATTGCTAACTTGGCTGAAAAAATCGGGCGGATGTTCAAGTCAGATTTTGATGTCATGAAGTTTCCGATTCAGATGAACACCAATGGCTTTTGGGGTTATGCCACTATGCGTGGCATTTCCATGCTCAGAGGTGTGCGCCGCAGCTCGCGCCGCTATGGCCACGAGCAAG
>DIUK01000059.1:0-3247 GCA_002422995.1 Rhodocyclaceae bacterium UBA6160 | reverse complement strand
CGGATGCGGGGCGTATCGTTAAAGGTTATGGCCGTGTGCGCACGGATGCCTTGAACGATTTCTGGGCTTTTCTGGATGAAGGCTTGCCACGCATCGAACGCCTGGCACAAGCCGGTGGCAGCATGGATACCCTGGGTAGCAAAGCCCTCGCCCTGCTGGCAAAAGAAGCAGCCTCCGCCCCGGCGATGCGTGCTTTTCTTGATGCAGAAGAGCAGCGCATTAAACCTGCTTGATTGTGTTGTGAAGCGTTTAAGGTGCCATATCTCCTATCAGTGTCATGCTGATTTGCCACTCATTAAAGAGTAGCTGGCACCGGTAGTTCAGACAAAATTTCGGGGGTGGGGTGTGTTAGCTCTATCCCCGAATTTTTGTTAAAGCAGACATTTAAACAGTATAAAAAGGCAGATGCGTTGCGATCAGCACTGCAAACTTTCTTGTCGATCAATAGAAAAGCATTAGGGAGTGGATGGCATGAGCAGAAAACAAAAGCCCGTTCGTTCGGACATCGCCTGGAGCACGCCGGATCAAATCAATGTGCGTGGCCGCGATTTGCCGAGCGAAATCCTGGGCAAGCTGAATTTGGGCGATATGGCATTTTTAGAACTCACCGCACGCATGCCTACGCCGCAAGAGTCTGTCATGTTCAATGCTCTGGTTGTTACCCTAGTTGAGCATGGCGTCACCCCCAGCGCCCTCGCGGCACGGCTGACTTACGCGGGTGCGCCGGAGTCCTTGCAAGCGGCGGTTGCCGCAGGTTTGTGTGGTTTGGGCACGGTGTTTGTCGGCAGCATGGAAACAGCCGCAAAAATGCTGTACGAGGCTTTGCCCCCGGGCACAGGCGAGGTTGATCTGGAAGCGCTGGCCAAAGAGACGGTGAGCAAAATGCGCGCCGCAGGGGCGATTATTCCGGGGTTGGGGCATCCGCTGCATAAGCCGATTGACCCGCGCACACCCAGGTTATTTCAACTCGCCACCGAAAATGGGCTGTCTGGCCGCTATGTCGCGCTGATGCAGGCGATTGGCCGCGAAGCCGAGCGTGCGGCGGGTAAATCCCTGCCCATCAATGCCACTGGTGCCATTGGGGCGATTTGCTGCGAGTTTGGCTTCCCATGGAAAATTGTGCGTGGCTTGGGCGTGATGGCGCGCGCGGTGGGGCTGGTGGGCCACATTCTGGAGGAAAGCCAAAACCCGATGGCGATAGAAATCTGGCAGCGCATGGAAGAAGAAGCCAGTGCGCACTTGCGCCCGCAAGCTTAAGTGATTTGATCAACTGAAAAAATAGACTGAAGGAGAAAAAAGATGAGTCATCAAGGCATGATGCAAGACAAGGCGGTCGTGGTCACTGGTGCAGGCCGTGGCATTGGACGCGATATCGCCCTTTTGATGGGCAAGGAGGGTGCCAAGGTCGTCGTCAATGATCTTGGCGGGGCTTCAGATGGGTCGGGAAGCGATCAAACGCCCGCAGAAAGTGTGGTGCAAGAAATCATTGCTGCAGGTGGCCAAGCCGTTGCCAATTACGAAAGTGTGGCATCCTGGGCGAGTGCACGGCGTATTGTCCAATGCGCCCTTGATAACTTTGGTCGTATCGACAGTGTCGTGAATAACGCTGGCATTCTGCGTGATGTCATGTTCCACAAAATGACTGAAGAAGAGTGGCATGCGGTGATTGATGTGCATTTGAATGGAACGTTTTATGTGAGCCGCGCTGCTGCGGAACATTTTCGCAACCAGGAAAGCTCTTCGTTTGTTCATATGACATCGACCTCTGGTCTGATTGGCAATCTAGGCCAGTCCAACTATGCAGCGGCTAAACTTGGCATTGCAGCATTGTCGAAATCGATTGCTTTGGATATGCATCGCTACAACTCGCGCTCCAACTGCATATCGCCGTTTGCATGGAGCCGGATGATTGGTTCCATTCCGACCGAAACACCACAGCAAAAAGCGCGGGTGGAACGATTGAAAACAATGAGCACAGCAAAAATTGCGCCCATGGTGGTTTATCTGGCGTCCGATGCGGCCAAAGAGGTCACAGGACAAATTTTTGCGGTTCGTAATAACGAAATTTTCCTGATGAGCCAGCCACGACCTATTCGCAGCATCCACAACGGGGAGGGCTGGACACCGCAAACCGTGGCAGAACACGCGATACCGGCACTCAAAGGCAGCTTTGTTCCGCTTGAGGTTTCCGGTGAAGTGTTTAGCTGGGATCCCGTGTAAGTATCCCGTTTAATAATCAGGTGTACCGTCCCCACAAGATAAATGCCGTATGGCGGGTTTAAAGCTGCCATTCGAAGAAAGGAAAAAATGCTGGATGCTTACATTTACGATGGCCTGCGTACGGCCTTCGGCCGCCATGCCGGTGCGTTAGCGCCCGTGCGCCCGGACGATCTGGTTGCCGGGGTGATGAAAACCCTGGTAGCGCGCTCGCCCTGGCAGCCGGAACAAATTGAAGATGTGCTGCTCGGCTGTGTCACCCAGGCCGGGGAGGATGCACGCAACATTGCCCGCAATGCCTTGTTGCTGGCGGATTTTCCTGTCAGCGTTGCCGGCCAGACGGTGAATCGTTTGTGCGCCAGTGGCCTGGGCGCTATTGTTGATGCCGCACGGGCAATCACCTGTGGCGAGGGCGAGCTGTATCTGGCCGGTGGCGTCGAGAGCATGAGCCGCGCGCCGTATGTGATCGGCAAGGCCGACAGTGCCTACAGCCGCGACACCAAGATGTATGACAGCACCATCGGCACGCGTTTTCCCAATCCGCAAATGATCGCCAAATATGGCAATGATTCCATGCCGGAAACGGGTGACAACGTAGCCAGGGATTTTGGCATTTCGCGTGAAGAAGCCGATCTTTTTGCCGCGAACTCGCAAGCCAAATACGAAGCGGCGCGGGCGGCCGGTTTTTTTGCCGCAGAAATTACGCCAGTGGGCGTGCCGACAGGACGCAAATCCCCCCCGCGCATGGTGGATCAGGATGAACACCCGCGCCCGGAAGCCAACCTCGAATCGCTGGCAAAATTAAAGCCCCTGGCAGTTGATGGCGTGGTCACGGCTGGCAATGCTTCTGGCATTAACGATGGCGCGGCGGCCTTGTTGATTGGCAGCCGTGCGGCAGGCGAAAAAGCGGGGGTCAAGCCTTTGGCGCGCATCATCGCGTCGGCTGCCGCAGGCGTTGAGCCACGCATCATGGGCGTGGGCCCGGCCTATGCCATCCCCAAAGCTCTGGCGCGCGCCGGGCTCACGCTGG
>DIUK01000138.1 GCA_002422995.1 Rhodocyclaceae bacterium UBA6160 | reverse complement strand
TGGCGCAGGTCTATGGTGCGAGTGGTGATACGGCACCAGATGTGGATGCCGCGTTGCTCAAGGCATTTTTTAATACCATCCAGCAGCTTAATCATGCCGGGAAAATTCTGGCTTATCACGACCGCTCGGACGGCGGTTTGTGGGCAACGATATGTGAGATGAGCTTTGCTTCTCGCGTTGGTGTTTCGCTCACGCTGGATGCCTTATGTTTTGACACGCTGCTGAATGACGTGGATGGCATGGAACGGCGGCCGGATATGCTGGCGGGCAGGGCGCAGGACAAGTTGCTGGCGGCGCTGTTCAATGAAGAGCTCGGCGCGGTGCTGCAAATTCGCCATGCTGACCGCAATGAGGTGATGGCGGCATTGCGCGCGGCAGGTTTGGGACATGTCACGCATGGTATTGGGCACACTAACGCGAATGATGAGATTCGCGTCTGGCGCAACGCAAAACGTGTGTTTTCAGCACCAAGGCACGAGTTGCAGCGCACGTGGAGCGAGGTGAGCTTCCAAATCGCGCAATTGCGCGATGATGCAATCTGTGCTGAAGAAGAATTCGCCGCGATTCTGGACCGTGATGATCCGGGCTTGTCCGCGCATTTATCAGATAAACTGAAAACGGTGTTGGCAACCCCCTTTGTGACCACTGGCGCACGTCCAAAAATGGCGGTTTTGCGCGAGCAGGGCGTTAATGGGCATGTCGAAATGGCGGTAGCGTTTGATCAGGCGGGGTTTGAGGCTGTGGATGTCCACATGTCCGACGTGCAAGCCGGGCGCGTCAAGCTGGCCGACTTTAACGGCTTGGTCGCTTGCGGCGGGTTTTCGTATGGCGACGTGCTGGGCGCGGGGCAAGGCTGGGCAAAATCCATCTTGTTCAATAGCCAACTAAGAGACGAGTTTGCGGCCTTTTTTGCGCGCGAGGATAGTTTTGCGCTGGGTGTGTGCAACGGCTGCCAGATGATGGCGCATCTGGCGCCGATTATTCCGGGGGCGGAAGGCTGGCCCACTTTTCAGCGCAACCGCAGCGAGCAATTTGAAGCGCGCTTGGTGATGGTGGAGATTCCCGAGTCACCCTCGATTTTCATGAGCGGCATGGCTGGTTCGCGCCTGCCGGTGGTGGTTTCCCACGGCGAGGGACGCGCGGTGTTTGACAACGAAAGTTTAGAAAAGTCGGCGCTGGTGAGACGGCGTGACATGACAGCTTTGCGCTATATCGACCATCGCGGGGTAGTCGCTACAACTTATCCGGCAAATCCGAATGGCTCGCCGGAGGGACTGGCCGGCGTGACGACAGCGGACGGCCGTTTTACTATCATGATGCCGCACCCCGAGCGGGTGGTGCGCGTTGCGCAAATGTCCTGGCATCCCCGTGATTGGGCGCAGCGATATGAGGGTGTGTCGCCGTGGATGAACCTTTTCCGCAATGCGCGGCGCTGGTTGAAGTAGGCTGAATACAGTTTTAAATCAAAAACTTAAGTTGACGGAAGGAGGCGCTAAAAACCCGTCAGGCTGCAACAACCTGACGGGTTTTTAATGCCCGCGCAAAGCCAATACCTACCAGCAGTATCAGTCCGCAAGAGATGAGCAGGATGGGCGGTATGCCCATTGTTTCAACAATCTGCGACGCGGCCGAAATGCCGACCGATTGGCCGACAAAGAAGATGGAAACGGTGAGCGAAATCGCCAAGCCTCGCGCAGTTTCGGTAATGGCTGTGGCGCGCGTCAAGATGGTGCTGTGCAACAAATACATGCCAAAACCGGCCACGGCCATGACAGGCATAACGTAAAACCACGCGGGCAAGAAGTACAGTACCAGCATGCCAGTCGCAATACAGCTACTGCCCAGCAAAGCCAGGCGACTGACCGAAAAGCGCGTGGTTAAGCGCTTGGCGTTGTAGGAATACAGTAATCCCCCTGCGCCATAGGCGATGATGGCCAAACTCGCTTGGGTCATGCTGATGCCAAAATGCGTGTGCAAATGCAAAGGCAGAAAAGCCAGCACGGAAAATACCGCCATGCCTTCAAAGCAAATGGCGGCAAAAACAGGCCAGGCTCTGCGTGATTTCACGACCGATAACAAGTCGCGCGCCACCGAAACAAAAGGATTGCCCGGTGGCGGGGTTTTTTTGGGTGGCGCGCTTGCCGCGAGTTTTTTCGCCTGGCTTAGCAACAAGCTGCCAAAGGTGAGGTAGAGCAGGGCAAGCGCTGCAAATGCCCAGCGCCAGCCCAGTGTATCGACAAAAATGCCACCCATGACCTGGCCTGACATCATGCCGACAATCTGCCCGCTGATAAAACGCGCCAGCATTGCCTGCCGCTGGTGCAAGGGCACACGATCAGAAATCCAGGCCACGCCTACTGCAATAATGCCGGCCGAAAATGCACCCGTCATGGCGCGCGAGGCGACCAGCCAGAAGTAAGACGGGGACAGCGCGCAAGCCAATGAACCCAAGGTGCATGCCAAGGTGGAATAGGCGACCAGATGGTAACGGTCGACGCGGTCGCCCAGCGGGCCAAAGACGAGTTGAAACAAGCAGTAAGCGACAACGAAGGCTGTAATGACCCCTGACGCGGTACTGATGCTAACGCCAAAACCGCTAGCCAATACAGGCAGGAAGGGATCGCAGACGCGGAACGAGGCGGCGCTGGCAAAGGCGGCACCGGCGAGGATCAATACAGCGCGATTCAAATCAAGTTCAATGCTGGCTGACATAAGAAATCAAAAAAGAGGACGTGACATGCTTAGGGTTTATTGTGGGAGATGAGCCAAGGGCGAAATAACTTCGTCATCATAGGCATGACAATCCAGGTCATGATGACGATCATGAGCACAGTAAACGAAAGCGCTTGCAGCAAAAAAGGCCAGCCAGAAATAAATGGCAGAATGGTGAACTGCAACAAGATGACGGTAGGAAATACACCCAGCCATGAAATGAGTGCCATTTTGAGTCTTGAGGGTGGCTTCATCCCGGGGATGACTGCAGGGGCAAACCAGGCTTCTAAGCCAGATAGCAGACGGTATTCGGGGTCGCCTTCAGCTACATCTTGCAAACGCTGCAACCAGTTGGCATGGGCGGTAGAGGCATCCCATCCATCCAGGGCTTTTTGGCTAGCCCAGCGAAAAATGAATTGATGCTCATTCTGTGCTGTTTCAGGTGGAATGATCTCAGCCCCTAAAAAACCTTTAAAACTTTGCATTTCGGCAACCATGCCGCGCACCAGCTCTTCAAAGGCTGCTCCCCGATTGGGCTTGGCGCGACGAAAAACAATCCGGCGAACAGGTTCTTGGGAGGACACTTTAGGCGATTCTGTATTCATGAGCTTTTGAACAGGTAAGGGATACGAATGGAGGTTACCTTTTTGGCTATAGGCGAACGCAGGAGGCAAATTGACGAACTGCCAATACTAGGGATTATTGGTATTAAAAGGTACAGGTGAGGGGTGAAATAAAAACGGGAGCAACAGCCCCCGTTTTATGTGTTGCTAGGTAAATTTTCTTATTTGATGATTGCTTTTGCACGCAGGCTATCCATGTGCTTTTGCACCATGTTTTGCTGAATCTGCTGGGCAATTTGGCCTTTTGCTTCTTCAAATGGTGGAATCTTGGTGTCACGTGTATCGTCCAGCTGAATTATGTGCCAGCCAAAATCACTCTT
>DIUK01000005.1 GCA_002422995.1 Rhodocyclaceae bacterium UBA6160 | reverse complement strand
CGCTATATATCAAACGACCAGTCATAATCCATCATCAGGGGAGCATGGTCAGAGAATCTTTGCGTTTTATAAATACTGGCTTGGCGAGCCTGCTTACCCAAGCCGGGTGTGGCGATTTGATAGTCAATTCGCCACCCTACATTATTGGCCCATGCTTGGCCTCGGTTTGACCACCAAGTGTAGGCTTCGCTGGTGGTATCCGGATAAAGTTGGCGGTAACAATCAACCCAGCCGAGAGCGTCAAAAACATTACTCAACCAAGCGCGTTCTTCAGGTAGAAAGCCGGAATTCTTCTGGTTTGATTTCCAGTTTTTAAGGTCAATTTCTTTGTGGGCAATATTCCAGTCACCGCACAACAGGATTTCACGCTGCCCGAGTCTGGCCTCTTGTGCTAGCTGCTCTAACTGTGGCTTGAATTGATCAAGAAAACGAAATTTAGCTTCTTGTCGTTCTGCTGAACTTGAGCCCGAGGGCAGGTATAACGAAACAACAGATAAACGCCCAAAGTTCGCCTGAATGTAGCGCCCTTCTGCATCAAACTCTGTGTTACCAAAGCCTTCAATGACACAATCAGGTTTTTCTCGGCTGTAAATGCCTACACCGCTGTAGCCTTTTTTCTCTGCTGCGTGAAAATAGCCGTGAAAGCCAGGTGGGAATTTGGCTGCTTCAGGAATATCTGCAAGATGTGCTTTTAATTCCTGCACGCAAACAATATCCGCATTTTGTGCGGCCAACCAGTCAAACACGCCTTTTGTTGAGGCGGAACGAATTCCGTTAAGATTAAGGCTGATAACACGCAACATGTAAGGCTTTCCTGTCGATGTAGAATAGTTCAGATGAATGTCATAAATCAAAATACAACTGCAACGTTTGATCCTGAAAGGAACGCGTTGAGCCAAAGCCAAGAGTTTATCGCCTTTGCTTGCGAGCTCGGCGTGTTGCGCTTTGGTGAGTTCAAAACCAAGGCAGGTCGTTTGTCGCCTTATTTTTTTAATGCAGGTCTTTTTAATCATGGTGCGGCACTCTCGCGCTTGTGTGACTTTTATGCACACAAGATCATTGCTTCAGGGGTGCAGTTTGACGTGCTGTTTGGCCCGGCCTATAAAGGGATTCCCCTGGCTGCAGGCACAGCCATTGCGCTGGCAAAATTAGGTTATGACACGCCATACACCTATAACCGCAAGGAAGCGAAAGATCACGGCGAGGGTGGTGTACTGGTCGGCGCACCCATGAAAGGTCGTGTGTTGATTATTGACGATGTGATTTCAGCGGGAACCTCGGTTAGGGAATCTGTTGAGATGATTCGCCAAGCGGGTGCAACGCCTGCAGCCGTTGTTATTGCCCTGGATCGGCAAGAACGTGGTGAAGGTGCTTTATCTGCGGTGCAAGAAGTTGAGCAAAATATTGGTGTGCCTGTGCTGAATATTGCGCGCCTGACGGATCTGATTCAATATCTAGCCGACCAGCCGGAGCTCAAGGCATCTTTGGCTGCTGTGAATAACTATCGATCACGTTATGGTGTGACATAAATAGTAGCCCAGTAGCAACAGTCGCAGTCGCAATAGTTTTAAGTACAACCCAAGTTGCATTCATTTGTTGGCCTTTTTGAGGAGTTTTCCATGCGTCCAATGTCTGTCCTGTTAATCACTACCGCTTTATTGGTTGCAGGTGAAGCAGCAGCGCAAGCTCGCATTTTTTGTTGCGACGATACAAGAGGCCGTAAAGTATGTGCAGATTTTTTGCCACCAGAATGCGCGAATCGTGCTTATGAAGAGCGTGATGGTCTTGGCAGGGTGTCAAAGAAATATGAGGCACCACTGACCGCTGAACAGCAGGTTCGACGTGCGGCGGAGCAAGCAAAAGGAGACGAAGAAAAACGTAAAGCGCTGGATATGCAGCGACGCTCTGCTGCTTTGCTTGCGAATTATGCCAATGAAAAAGAGATTGATGCAGCACGAGATCGTGCGCTAGCGGCAATGGAGAAAAACCGCGAACAAGCTGAGCTTAAGTTGCAACAAGCGCTTAAGACCAAGAAAAAACTGGAGAAAGAAAAAGCACTCTATAAAAACCAACTTCTGCCACAAGAAACAAAAGCGGCTATTCGTGCAAACGAAAGCGAGCTTCTAGCTAATCAAGCGGCGATAGAAGCGCAAAACAAGGAAATGGTTGAGACGCGCGCCCGCTTTGAGGAAGAAAAGCAGCAATATCTGAATCTCACCGGTAAAAAAACTGAAGCAGCAAACCCGGGAAAAGTTACGTTGGAGCCGGTGGTTAAAAAATAAGCGGAGTGGCTTGCTCTTTTGGGGATGTTTCCTGACGGTAAATAATCACTGCTATTTCTGCAAGTGTATAAAAACAGCACCGGTAACGGTGCTGTTTTTTTCTATGCGGTTATTTGGCCTGGACTCAAGCACCAAGTTTTTTGCGCAATAAATCATTCACCTGCTGCGGATCAGCTTTACCTTTGGCGGCCTTCATGATCTGGCCCACCAACGCATTGAAGGCTTTTTCTTTACCCGCGCGGAACTCTTCGACGGATTTGGCATTGGCTGCTAATACGCCGTCAATCATCGCTTCAATCGCCCCGCTATCGGTGACCTGCGTCAGGCCGCGGGCGGCGATGATGGCATCGACATCCTGAGCTTCGCCAGCCCAGAGTGCATCAAACACTTCGCGCGCCATTTTGTGCGAGAGCGTGTTGTCCGCAATGCGGCGGATGATACCTGCGAGAAAAGTCGGCGCTAGCGGCACGGCGTTCATCTCCAGCCCTTCTTTGTTCAGGCGCGCAGCCACTTCGCCCATGATCCAGTTCGCGCACAGCTTGGCATTACCCTGCCCTGCAACTGCTAGCGTAGCAGCAAAGTAAGTGGATACTTCTAAGGATGCCGTCAAGGCTGCAGCGTCATAAGAAGACAATCCGTAATCAGCTTCAAAGCGCGCCTTCATCTGCGCTGGCAACTCGGGCAAGGTGGCCTTTACTTCATCAATCCAGGCGGGTGAGATGGCCAGCGGCAATAAGTCGGGATCGGGGAAATAGCGGTAATCGTGCGCGTCTTCCTTGCTGCGCATNNGCCTGCTGCATGAAGCGGAAGGAATTTAGGTTCTTGATTTCGCGCCGCGTGCCAAATTCTTTTTGCCCGAACGGGCGCACCGAGACATTCGCGTCACAGCGGAACGAGCCTTCCTGCATGTTGCCGTGGCAAATGCCGATCCAGGTGACGATCTTGTGCAGCTCTTTGGCGTAGGCTACCGCCTCGGCACTGGAGCGC